>JBDTAU010000111.1:0-5794 GCA_039924465.1 Dermatophilaceae bacterium | reverse complement strand
CGATCTGGCTGGTGGCCGTGAAGTAGTCCTCCACCTCCACGATCGCCTTGTTGGCATCGACGATCCGGAAGTACGCCACGGCCGTGACTCGCACCGGGACGTTGTCCCGCGTGATCACGTCCTGTGGCGGAACGTTCAGGGTGATGATGCGCAGGCTCACCCGCACCATCCGGTCCACCACCGGGATCAATAGCACCAAGCCAGCATTCTTGAGGTCGATGAGTCGGCCCAGCCGGAACACGACACCACGCTCGTACTCGCGCAGCACGCGAACTGATGAACTCAGGACCGTCAACAAGATCACGGCGACGATCACGATAACGATGATGGCAATTTCCATACCGGCATCACTTCCCTTGCGAATAGAGCGGTCGCACCGACATCGTCAATCCGTCGAGTGTGTCGACGGCGACGGTCTCCCCGGGGACCGGTCGGGTGTCCTGCCAGTCGCCGGAGAGGACGGCACGCCAGAGGGCACCGTCGGCCGTGACCTGTCCCTCCAGTTGGCTCCAGGTGCGCACGGTGGCCAGCGTTCCGATCAGTACGGTCGGCCCGGTGCGGAGCGCCTGGTTGCGGGCCTCGACCACCTTGCGTGCCATCAGCATGATCCCGAGCACCCCCACTACCGCAAGAAGCACCGCGACCGGGATCGTGAGCGCGAGGGCGGCGCCCGAACCAGCCATGATCAGGCCGACACCGGCAGCTCCGGCCATCACCCCCGCCACTGCGAGCACGCCGCCGGTCGAGGCATGCGCCTCGATGATCACCACGGCTAGCCCTACCAGGACAATGACTACACCGAGCTCAACCACGGGGATCACCTCATCTGCCGGACGAGTCCATCCCGTGGGCCCCGGGCTCCATCTGGCTCGAAACTAGGTCGGGAACTCCGGCTACTACTCAAGGGTACCTCGCGCAGGCGAGCCGGGGCTGGGTGAATCTTGACCGGGGAGGGTCAATCGATCTGCAGGGCGCCGAGGATCCGCTCGAAGGAGGAGGTGAGCCCGTGGTCGACGGCGAGGCGGCTCATCAGGCTCGGGTCCGCGACGGAGGTCGGCAGGGTGAGATCGAGCTCCGGCAGGGGGGCGTCGCGGACCACGGCGACGACCCGAGGTGCCGCATCGAGGTAGGCCGATCCGGCCTCGAGCCGGGCGCGCTGGGCACCCTTGAGGGCCGGGTCGCCGTCGTCGATGGCCGCGCGCACGCCGGCGAGCGTGCCGTAGGTGTTGATCAGCTTGGCGGCCGTCTTCTCACCGATGCCGGCAACGCCCGGCAACCCGTCGCTGGAGTCCCCGCGCAGCACGGCCATGTCGGCGTAGGCATCGCCGGTGGCGACCCCGTACTTGGCCAGGATGAACGCCTGGTCGACGAGGTCGGGGGAGCGGACCCCGCCCTTGGCGGTGTAGAGGACCCGGATCGCGTTGTCGTCATCCACGAGTTGGAACAGGTCGCGATCGCCGGTGACGATGTCGATCGGCATGACTCCGCGATGGGTCGTTGCGAGGGTCCCGATGACGTCGTCGGCCTCGTGTCCGTCGATGCCGACGCGGGTCAGGCCCAGTGCCTTGAGGGCATCGATGATGATCGTCACCTGTGGCGCGAGGGCGTCCGGGACCTCTTCCGCGACGATGCCGCCGGCAGCGGTGGTAGCGGCTGCCGCGACGGGGTCGGCGACGCGGTGCGTCTTGTAGGTGGGGATGGCCTCGACGCGGAAGGCGGGCCGCCAGTCGTTGTCCCAGCAGGCAGCCAGGTGGGTGGGGCGCCCGCGCTCGATGAGGGAGGCGATCATGTCGAGGAAGCCCCGGACGGCGTTGGTCGGGACCCCGCTCGGGCCGATCAGCTCGGGGACGCCGAAGAAGGCCCGGAAGTAGAGCGAGGCGGAGTCGAGCAGCAGCAGGCGTCCGGTCATGGGAGCCATCGTGCCATCCCGCGGGCTGCCATCTCAGCGGGCAAGCGGTCCAAACATCGGGGGCGGGTGGTCGGGCTACCCTTCCGGCATGGAAGATCTGGATCGACGGCTCGTGGGGCTGCTGCTGACAGATGGTCGGATGAGCTACACCGATCTCGGCAAGGCGACGGGGCTGTCCACCTCCGCGGTGCACCAACGGGTCCGTCGGCTCGAGGAGCGGGGCGTCATCACCGGCTACACCGCCACCGTGTCGCCCGAGGCGCTGGGGCTGTCGCTGACCGCCCTGATCTCGGTGATGCCGTTTGATGCCAGCGCCCCCGACGACGTCCCGGAGCGACTCTCACACATCCACGAGATCGAGGACTGCCACTCGGTGGCAGGGGATGAGAGCTACATCCTCAAGGTTCGGGTCGCCACGCCCGTCGATCTCGAGAACCTGCTGGCCCGGATCAGGTCGGCCGGGAGCGTCGCAACGCGCACCACCGTCGTCCTGTCGACACCATGGGAGAGCCGTAGCGCGTCTGCGATCTCTCGAGACGCGTAGCCTGTCCGGCGGTCCGGACTCAAGGCGCTGACCTGCTGTGGCACGATGGGCGATCACCATCAACGAAGAGGGCGCGGGATGAATCGGCTCCAGGGACAGGTCGCGGTCATCACCGGCGGCGCGAGTGGGATCGGTCGGGCCGCTGCGGTCCTTTTTGCTGCTGAAGGGGCAGCGGTCGTCATCGGGGACCTGCACGAGCAGGATGCGTCGCTGGCAGCTGCGGACATCACCGCGGCCGGAGGCAGAGCCGTCGGGATTGCCGTCGATGTCACCTCGGAGTCGTCCCTCGCTGATCTGATCAGCACGGCGGTGTCGGAGTTCGGCCGGTTGGACGTCATGTGCAACCACGTCGGTGGGAGCAACCCGCGTCTGGACCTCGACGTCGTGGGGTTGGACCTGGATGAGTTCGACCGGACGATGGCCCTCAACGTGCGTAGCACCGTGCTCGGCTGCCGGCTGGCCATCCCGCACCTGATCGAGGCCGGTGGTGGCTCCATCATCAACACCGCGTCGGTCGGGGGGCTCTCTGGCGACTTCACCCAGACTGCCTACGGCACGGCGAAGGCCGCCGTGATCCGGATGACCCAGTACATCGCCACGCAGTACGGTCACGAGCGAATCCGCTGCAATGCCATCGCCCCCGGGGCCGTCATGACCCCGGCCCTGCAGGAGAACCTTCCGGCCGAGATGATCGAGGGAATCCGTAAGCACAATGCGCTGCCCTTCATCGGGGAGCCCGAGGACATCGCCAACGCGATGCTCTTCCTGGCCTCACCGGAGTCCCGCTACGTCACCGGACAGGTCCTGGTCGTCGACGGCGGCATGACCAGCCACAGCACCATCGCCGAGATCCGGCGCCCGGGCTGACGGCGAGCATCCTGACCGAGCTCCGGCAATCCGGGCCGACCACTTGACTCGCGCTGTTGACTCGCGCTGTTGACTAGCCCTGTCAGGGGCGAGCGATCATCGCGCGGGTGGCGCCCGTGATTGCGACCAGGTCACCGGGAGCGAGCTCGAGGTCGAAGCCGCGGCGGCCGCCGGAGACATAGATCGTTGGATGGCCCACAGCGCTCTCGTCGAGCACCGTTGGCAGCGAACGCTTCTGACCCAGCGGCGAGATCCCGCCGATGACGTAGCCGGTGGACCGTTGGGCCTTGGTGGGATCTGCCATCGACACCGCCTTCACCCCCAGCGCCGCAGCCATCGCCTTGAGGCTCAGCTCGCCGGTCACTGGGACGACCCCGACGGCGAGTCCGGAGCCGGTGTCGACGAGCAAGGTCTTGAAGACCCGCTCGGCGGGGACCCCGAGCAACGCGGCCGCCTCGAGCCCGAAACTCGGGGCGGCGGGATCGTGGGCGTAGGTGTGGCGCACGTAGGGCAGGCCGGCGCGGTCCAGGGCGGTCGTCGCTGGAGTGGCGGGCCCCTCACCATGACCGTCACCCGGACCGCCCCCCGGACCGCCACCCGGACCGCCACCGTGCGACGTGCGGTTGTCGTGCCGCTTGGCCCGCGCCGTCACGGCTGCGCCAAGGACGCGAGGCCGTCCCACGCGGTGGCCACCACCAGCTCGGTGGCCGCTTCGGCCGTGATTCCGGGGGTGACGTGTCGGACGACGGCGAGGCGCTCGATCCCGCCGATGATGATCTCGGCCATCATCAGCAGCTGGGCGGCGGGCGCGTGCTGGAACTGCGGCAGCGAGGTGATCGCTTCGGCCAGGGCCTTGGCGGTCTGCTGCCGGACCCGCTCGATCGAGACCGCCGCCTCACCGATCAGGCCCCCTTCAGAGCGGACCAGTGCATACGTGTCGTCGTGGCTGTCGAGGTAGCGGAAGAAGGCGAGGACCACGGCGTGGAGGCGATCGCGGGCGGCCTCGTCCGGCAAGGCCTCCCAGACGTCGATCAAGCTCGACAGGAGCTCCCGGCGAGCCCGTCCGATCGTGGCGGCGAGGAGCCCTTCCTTGGACCCGAAGTAGTCATAGATGAGCGGTTTGGTGACGCCGACCCGCTCGGCGATCTCGTCCATGGTCGCCGCCTGGAAGCCCCGTGCCGAGAAGACCTGCTCCGCCACGTCGAGCATCTGTGTCTCCCGCTCGGTGCGGGGCACGCGAGCGCGGGCCGGTCCGGTGCGTGGAGTCACACGACTGAGTCTAGGTGGCCACCCTCACCCGAGTTGCGAGTTCGCCAGGTCCCGAGACGAGGCAGCCCGCTCGCTGGAGGCAGCCAGCAACGCCCCGCGGTCGGTCTCCTCGCGCCACCACTGCTGGCCGGACTCGGGCAGGGTGTAGATCGGGTCGTAGTAGACGTACTCGCGCGAGAGGGCCTCGGTGTCGTCGCCCTCGATCGAGGTGCGGTAGTTCTTGCGCCAGTAGGAGATCCCGCGCTCGGTGTCGTACTCGTCCTGCTGGTGCACCCACCGCTTGCCGACATAGGGCACGTCACAGACGATCCGTGGGGTGGCGAAGCCGGGGAGGTAGCCCATGATCGAGTGCTGCAGGTGCTGCGCCTCGGCCAGCGACAGTCGCCAGTGCTCGGCGAAGGGGATCATGTCGCACATGTAGAAGTAGTAAGGCGTGATCGACGCACCGTCGGCGAGCGCGAAGCACAGGTCGAGCAGCTCCTCGGGCGAGTCGTTGATGCCGCGCATGAGGACGCCCTGGTTGCGCACGTCCCGGACCCCGGCCTCGAGCATCGCCTTGGACGCCCGGGCGACGGACGGCGTGACCGACTGCGCGTTGTTGACGTGGGTGTGGATCGCGAGCGAGACCCCCCGTGATCGTGCCGTGCTCGCGACTCGGGCGACCCCCTCGACGACGTCCTCGGCGAACCAGTGCTGTGGCAGCCCCATCAGGGCCTTGGTGGCAAGCCTGATGTCGCGGATCGTGTCGATCTCGAGGAGTTGGTCCAGGAACGCCTCGAGGTTCTTCCAGGGCATGTTGGCGACGTCGCCACCGGAGACGACCACGTCGCGCACGGTGGGGGTCCCGCGCAGGTAGTCCAGCATCGCCGTGTGGCGGTCGACGGGCTTGAGATCGAACTTGAGCTTGGACACCTGCGGGGTCGAGTTGCCGACGAGGTCCATCCGGGTGCAGTGCCCGCAGTACTGCGGGCAGGTCGGCAGCAACTCGGCCAGCACCTTGGTGGGGTAGCGGTGGGTCAGGCCCTCGGCCACCCACATGTCGTGCTCGTGCAGCGAGTCGCGGGTCGCGTGCGGGTGTGAGGGCCAGTCGGTGCGGCGGTCGGAGAAGACCGGGAGCATGTAGCGGCGCACCGGGTCGGCGTAGAACGCCTCGGTGAAGTCGACGCCAGCGGCCGGCATCGGGGTCTCGGTGGCCGGGACCATCG
>JBDTAU010000110.1:0-4951 GCA_039924465.1 Dermatophilaceae bacterium | reverse complement strand
TCCGAGGTGGCCGCGGCCGGTCAGGCCGCGGCCACGGCCAAGCCGACCCTCACCCTGGCCACGGGCGCCGCATCCAACGAGCAACTGACCATGTCGGGCTCGCTCGTCGCCGGCCAGGCGGGTCTGTTCCTCCTCTTCACCGTCGGGTTCGGGGTGCTGGCCCTGGTGTACGAGCGCGACCAGGGCACGCTCGCACGCCTCCGCTCGATGCCGATGCGGCCCGGACTCGTCGTCGGTGCCAAGGCGCTGGTCGCCTTCATCCTCGGGGTGGTCGCCACGAGCATCCTGCTCACGGTCGGGGGGCTGCTCTTCGGCGTCAACTTCGGGTCGGTGCCGGCGATCGCCGTGCTCGTGCTGTGCGTCGTGACCGCCTCGACCTCCCTGATGTTCATCGTGGCCCGCATTGCCCGCACGAGCGAGCAGGCCAGCATCGCCCAGTCGATCGTCGCCTTGGTGCTCGGTATCGCCGGCGGCGCCTTCTTCCCCATCGCGGGAACCGGCGTCTTCGCGACCCTGCTCGAACTCAACCCGATCAGTGCCTTCATCCGCGGGCTCGGCATCACCTTCGGTGGCGGCGGCATCCCGGACATCGGTGTGCCCGTGCTGATCATGCTCGGCTTCGCGCTCGTGGCCTCGGCGGTCTCCCGGATCGTCCCGGACCGGGGGGCGGCCCTGTGAGATCCGTCCTTGCCATCGCCGCGACCGAGCTGCGCCGCTTCCTGCGCGACCGGTCCAACATCTTCTTCGTCTTCATCTTTCCGCTGCTGCTCGTGCTGGTGCTCGGATCCCAGTTCGGCGGCTCGGGGTCGAACGCCAGGGTCAGCATCGCCGGGGAGAGCGGACCGCTCCAACAGGCGATCAGCACCCAGCTCACCGACAGGGGGGTCACCGTCGACACCGGCACACATGACGACGTGCTCGAACGGGTCTCCCGAGGGCGCACCGACGTCGGCCTGTTCATCCCGGACGGCGCGAACGCGGCCTATGCAGCCAACGAGCCGGTTCGTCTCGAGATCGTCCCCGGCTCACAGTCGAACGCCCTCGCAGTCCAGCAGCAAGTCCGTGGCGCGGTCGGCGCCGTCGACCTCAACCAGGCCCGGGTGCGTGCCCTTGTCGGGCCCGCGAGCGACCAGCGCGTGGACCCGAGCGCTGCGCGCACAACTCTGGCGGCTGTGGATGCGCAGGTGACTCCGACGAGCCTGCGGATCGAGGACGTCGACGAGATCGCCCAGGAGTTCTCGGGTCTCGGCAAGTTCGACCTCGGCGCCTCGTCCCAGTTGCTGCTCTTCGTCTTCCTCATCTCCCTCGCAGGGTCCACGACGCTGATCCAGGCCCGGCGCCTCGGGATCATCGCGCGGTCCCTGTCGAGCCCCGTGTCCGCCGGCCAGGTTCTGCTCGGGCAGGCCGCCGGGCGGTGGACCATCGCGGTCTTCCAGGGGGCCTACATCATGCTCGCCACGGCGCTGCTCTTCGGCGTGCGTTGGGGTGACCCGTTCCTGTCGGGCCTGGTGCTGCTGGTCTTCGGCGCCGTGTCGGCAGGAGCGGCGATGCTCCTCGGTTCGCTCATGGACAACGAGGCCGCCGCGTCCGGCGTCGGCGTCGGCATCGGGCTCGTGCTGGCCGGTCTCGGCGGCGGCATGGTGCCCCTCGAGATCTTCAGCGACACCCTACGCACGGTTGCCCACGTGACGCCGCACGCGTGGGCCTACGACGCCTTCGCAGCGATCCAGCGTCACGACGCCGGGCTCATCGACATCCTTCCTGACCTCGGCGTGCTGGCCGCCATGGCGCTGGCCCTGCTCACGCTCGGCACCTGGGCCCTTCGCCGCAGCATCGCTCGCGCGATGTAGCCCCCGACGTGGGCCGATGGCCTGAGCCACCTCCCCCGACCAGCGCGCGAACACCCCTCCCTGGCGTGCGCGATGCCGTCCCTACGGCGTGGCACGAGTCAGCTCAGGCGACGATGAAGCCGTAGGGCAGCTCGAGCCGGTGCCGGGCCATGAGCTCGGCATCGGCCAGCACCTCGCGGGTCGGGCCGTCGGCGGCGATCACGCCATCGCTGAGGATGACCGACCGCTCGCAGAGCTCGAGGGCGTAGGGCAGGTCGTGGGTGACCATCAGGACGGTCACGTCGAGCGCCCGGACGATGTCGGCGAGCTCCCGACGTGAGGCCGGGTCGAGGTTGGACGACGGCTCGTCCATGATCAGGATCTCCGGCTCCATCGCAAGGACGGTCGCGACTGCCACCCGGCGTCGCTGCCCGTAGGACAGGTGGTGTGGCGGGCGGTCGATGAACTCAACCATCCCGACCTGCTCCAGCGCAGCGCGGACCCGGGCATCGAGCGCGTCCCCACGGATGCCGAGGTTGGCCGGCCCGAAGCCGACGTCGTCTCGCACGGTCGGCATGAAGAGCTGGTCGTCCGGGTCCTGGAAGACGACCCCGACCCGTCGACGGATCTCCTGCAGGTTGTCCTTGGTCACCGGCAGCCCGGAGACCGCCACACTGCCGGCGCCGGCGGTGAGGATCCCGTTGAGGTGCAGCACTAGTGTCGTCTTGCCCGCCCCGTTGGGGCCGAGCAACGCCACCCGCTCGCCGCGGTGCACGTGCAGGTTCACGCCGAAGAGGGCCTGGTGGCCATCGGGGTAGGCGAACGCCAGCCCGCGCACGTCGAGCACCGGAGTGCTCATGACGCGCTCACCGGGTCACCAGCGCGAACGCGCACACGACAACAGCCACAGCAGGCAGCATGCCGCCCACGGCCCATTGTGCGCTGGTGGCGGTCGCGGGGCGCAACGTCGGCAACGCCCCGGTGTAGCCGCGGGAGAGCATCGCGAGATGCACCCGCTCGCCGCGCTCGTAGGACCGGATGAACAAGGCGCCGGCCGTGTGCCCCAGCACGGGCCACTGCCGGATCGACCGGGCGCGGAACCCCCTGGAGTCACGGGCGATCCGCATCCGGGCCAACTCTCCGGCGACGACCTCGGTGTAGCGCAGCATGAAGCTCATGATCTGGACGAGTGGCTGGGGCAGGCGCAGCCGCTCGAAGCCGGCCACGATGTCGCGGGCATCGGTCGTGGCCGCGAGGATCAGGGAGGCGATCACCCCGAGGGTGCCCTTGGCGAGCAGCGCCCAGGCGGCAAGCAGGCCCGACTGGGACACCTCGAGTGGCCCCACCATCACGCGGGGACCGGTCGCGACGAAGGGCATGAGCAGCGCGAAGACGACGAAGGGCACCTCGACGATCATCCGCCTCCCGAGATAGGGCAACGGGACCCGCGACACGAGGGCCACGCCGACGAGCGCGGCGAGGTGAACGGCATACGGCCAGAAGACCTCGCGGGGCGTGGCCACCACCGCGAAGACGAAGAGGACCAGGGCGACGATCTTGACGTGGGCGGGGAGCCGATGGATGGGCGAATGCCCGTGGTAGTGCAGCGTGTGCCCGTGCCCGGCGCCCACGCGCTCAGTCCCTCGGGCCGAGGGTGACGTCGGTGACGTCGGTCGCGCTCGACTGGCCGCGGCGACGCAACCCGAGGATGAGGCCCCCCATCACCAGGCCGGTGGCCCCGACGCCCACGAGACCAGCCAGGCTCCCGGAGAGGCGCCCGTTGTCGACGCCTTTGGTCTCGTATCCCGCGAACGGCCCCTTCTCGACCGCGTGGTCCTGGGCGGTGTGGCTGAATCCTGTTGTCTCCGCGACGTGCTCGAGCCCATCGGGGCTGGATGAGGCATACCAGGAGAGGACACCCGCGATGAGGAGGCAGATGAAGACGGCGCTGACGACGAAGCGTTTCGTGCTCATGGGGTGGCCACCTGTCGGACTTCGAGGGGTCGGCTCCGGAGCAACCCGCGGGCGCCGTAGACGAGATCGGGACGGACGGCGACGACGGAGCCGACGACGAGGGCGGTGATCAGAGCCTCGCCGATCCCGATGATGACGTGCCAGGAGACCATCGCGGTCAGCACTGCGCCCACGGGGATGTCGGCCTGCCCACCGATCGCGAACAGGAGGGTGAAGGCAGCGGCTGCGGTCGGCACGGACACGAACGCACCGATCCCGGCGGCGAGACTGACGGACGAGGCTCGCTGGGGGAGGAGGCGCTGGACCCCCCGGAACACGAGCCAGCCGACCCAGACGCCGATGATGCCCATGAGCAGGATGTTGGTGCCGAGCGCCGTGATGCCGCCATCCGCGAAGAGGAAGGCCTGGATCATCAGGACGACGGTCAGGGCGAGGGTGGCCAGCCACGGGCCGGCGAGCACGGCGGCGAGGGCACCGCCGAGCAGGTGACCAGAGGTGCCGGCGCCGACCGGGAAGTTGATCATCATGGCAGCGAAGATGAAGACCGCGACGAGACCGGCGATCGGGGTGGTCCGCTCGTCCAGATCGCGCCGGGCGCCCCGCAGGGCCAGGGCCACGCCGCCGACGGCGACGACCGCCGTGGCGATCGAGGTGGGGGCGTCGAGGAAGCCATCCGGTACGTGCATGGGGACAGACTAATAGCAAATGCGACTGAGTCGCATCTGTGCCCGCGCTCGGGTGACCCCGTCAGTCCGCGGCCTCCCCATCAGCCCACGCCTCGCCCCCGATCAGTCCCACGCAGCCTTCCGTGTCGTCGTCTGCCGGGTCCTGGTCTCCTCCCGGGTCGCGGCCAGCCCGGGCGCCGAGTTGAGGACGCGGCCGAGTCGGGCACCGGCGACCGAGCCGCCGGTCGCGCAGAGCACGCTGAGCGCCGGCCCCAGGAACGGCACCGTGGCACAGGACGCCCCTGCACCAGCACTGAGTCCTGTCGTGCTCACCGTCGCGATCGTGGTCCTGGTGGCGCGCTTCCAGGCGGGCATCTCCGGATACCGTTCGGCGTCGGCCTGCACCTGTCCCGTCGCGGAGGTCAGGCCGGTCAGGAGGGTCCCGGTCCGACCCGTCCACCGATTGGTGGACGTGGCGCCCCA
>JBDTAU010000109.1:0-5432 GCA_039924465.1 Dermatophilaceae bacterium | reverse complement strand
TGAGTGAACTTTGGAGTATCGGTCGAAGCGATCTGGAGCGGAGTTGAACCACGCTCGGGGGGGAGGGGGCCCGGTGCGCAGATCGCCGAGCATCTCCACGCGGAACCACACGGCCACGTGGGGGATGGTGGACGCGGCTGGGATCGGGCACAGCGGCATACGGCAGGCGGGACGCAGGATGGAGCGCTGCGAAGCGGATCATCCCGGGGGCGCTACACTCGCTGCGATCGACATCCTTTAACCACCGTCCTGTGAGGCGGGGAAGGAGGTCCAGCGGCTGTGACCTGCCCTGACCTGAGTGCCCCGGTTCCACCGTCCAGCACCCCCGAAGACGCGCGTGACGTCATGAGTGCGGATGACATCTCCCGGGCGCTGCGGCGAATCGGGCACGAGATCCTCGAACGCAACAAGGGCAGCGCGGACCTGATCCTGCTCGGGATCCCGTCCCGGGGAGTCCCGCTGGCGCACCGACTCGCTGCGGCGATCGCCTCGGTCGAGAGGTGCGAGATCCCCGTCGGCGAACTCGACATCACGCTGCACCGCGACGACCTGCGGCGCAACCCGACCCGGGTCGCGTACCGGTCGCGGATACCGGACGAGGGGATCGACGACAAGGTCGTGGTCCTGGTCGACGATGTCCTCTATTCGGGACGGACCGTCCGAGCCGCCCTCGACGCCCTGACCGAACTTGGCCGGCCCCGCGCGGTCCGACTCGCAGTGCTGGTCGACCGCGGCCACCGCGAGCTACCGATCCGAGCCGACCACGTCGGCAAGAACCTGCCGACCTCTCGCGATGAGCGGGTCCACGTCCGCGTCAGCGAGGTCGACGGCTTCGACGGGGTCCAGATCAGTGGGGGAGACCGCCGGTGAACCGCCACCTCATCTCCTCGTCCGACCTGAGCCGAGCCGACATCGAGAACATCCTCGCGACGGCAGAATCCATGCACGACCTGCAACAACGCGAGGTCAAGAAGGTGCCGACGCTGCGGGGGCGCACGATCGTTAACTTCTTCTTCGAGGACTCGACCCGGACGCGATCCTCCTTCGAGATCGCCGGCAAGTGGCTCTCCGCCGACACGATCAATCTGTCTGCCAAGGGCAGCTCCACCTCCAAGGGGGAGAGCCTGCGCGACACCGCGATGACCGTCGATGCCATGGCCGTCGACGCGCTCGTCATCCGGCACGGCGCGTCCGGGGCCTGCCAGCAGGTGGCCCAGTGGGTCCGGTGCAGCGTGATCAACGCAGGCGATGGCACGCACGAACACCCGACCCAGGCCCTGCTCGATGCCTATACGCTCCGCTCGCGGATCGGGGACCTCGACGGCAAACACGTGGCCATCGTCGGAGACCTGACCCACTCACGAGTCTTCCGCAGCAACGTGATCACCCTGAAGACCCTGGGCGCCAGGGTCACCGTGGTCGCGCCGCCGACCCTCATGCCCAGCGGCATCGACGCCTGGAGCGTCACTGACGGCTTCCGGACGGCCTGGGACCTCGACGCGGTGCTCGATGCCGACGAGCCGGTCGACGCGGTGATGATGCTCCGGGTCCAACGGGAGCGGATGAGTGGCGGCTACTTCCCGACCGCACGTGAGTACACGGTCGGCTACGGCCTCACCCGTGACCGACTTGATCAGCTCGTGACCCGCAACCCCGACGTGCTCGTCCTGCACCCGGGACCGATGAACCGGGGCCTGGAGATCGCCTCGGATGCCGCTGACGCCCCGCAGTCGGTGATCCTCGAGCAGGTCTCGGCCGGGGTCGCCGTCCGGATGGCTGTCCTCTACCACCTGCTCGCTGGCGAGGACGTCGCCGCCGCCCAGAGCGTCGCACCAGGAGATGTCGCATGACCCGCACCCTGATCTCCGGAGCCCGCATGCTCGGCGACGGCGCCGCCGACCTGCTGATCGAGGACGGCGTCATCGCTGAAGTGGGCTCGCTGCGGGGCACTCGCGCGGACGAGGTCCTCGACGCCGACGGCCTCGTGGCGCTGCCTGGACTCGTCGACCTGCACGTCCATCTGCGCGAGCCCGGCCGTGAGGACGCGGAGACGATCGCGACCGGATCGGCCGCGGCCGCCGCGGGCGGCTACACGGCAGTGTTCGCGATGGCCAACACGAGCCCGGTCACCGACACGGCGGAGGCCGCTGAGCGGATCCTCGACCTCGGAGTGGCCTGCGGTCTGGTCGAGGTGGTGCCGGTCGGTGCGGTCACCCACGCCCTCGCGGGGGAGCGGCTGGCCGAGCTTGGCCTGATGGCCCGCTCGCGGGCCAGGGTCCGGGTCTTCTCGGACGACGGGCGCTGCGTCCATGACGCCCGGATCATGCGGCGCGCGCTGGAATACATCAAGCCCTTCGGCGGGGTCATCTCGCAGCACGCCCAGGATCCGAGGTTGGCCGACGCGTCAGCCTGCTGCCACGAGGGAGAGGTCTCGGGTCGGCTCGGGCTGCCGGGCTGGCCCGGCATCGCCGAGGAGTCGATCGTGGCCCGCGACGTCATGCTCGCCCGGCACACCGGATCGCGGGTGCACGTCGCGCACGTGTCGACTGCCGGCACCGTCGAGGTGATCCGCTGGGCCAAGGCGCAGGGGATTGCCGTCACGGCGGAAGTGACCCCGCACCACCTGGCGCTGACCACGGAACTGCTCACGGGCTACGACCCGGTGTACAAGGTCAACCCGCCACTGCGCCCCGCAGAGGACGTGGAGGCCCTGCGGGCCGGGCTCGCGGACGGGACGATCGACGTCGTCGCGACCGACCACGCCCCCCATGCTCGGCACGACAAGGAGCACGCGTTCGTCGACGCGGCATTCGGGATGCTCGGACTCGAGACGGCGCTCTCGGTGGTCAGTGACGTCATGGTCGCGACTGATCGGCTTGACTGGGCAGGGGTGGCCAGGGTCATGTCGAGCCGGCCGGCCCGGATCGGGGGCCTCACCGGACAGGGCCAGCCACTGCAGGTCGGCAGCCACGCCAACATCACCCTCGTCGACCCGGACCGCGAGGTCACCGTCGACGCGGCTGCGAGCCGGAGCCGGTCTCGCAACAACCCCTGGGACGGGCGCACCCTGCGCGGCGCCGTCCACACGACCATCTACCGAGGCCGGGTCACCCACGGGGTCGACCCTCGTCGCACCACGGAGACTGCCCAGTGAGCTCGCCCAGCACGCCCGCCAGCACGACCACCGACACCACCACGACCGCGACCTTCCGGAAGCGTCGACAGCCGGCCCTCTTGGTCCTCGAGGACGGCCGGGTCTTCCGCGGGGCGGCCTATGGAGCCACGGGGGAGACCGTTGGTGAAGCCGTCTTCGCCACCGGCATGTCCGGCTATCAGGAGACCCTGACGGACCCGAGCTACCACCGCCAGGTCATCGTCATGACGGCCCCTCACATCGGCAACACGGGCGTCAACGAGCAGGATGCCGAGTCAGCCAGGATCTGGGCTGCCGGCCTGGTCATCCGCGATCCCGCGATCAGGGCCTCGAACTGGCAGGCAACCAGTGAACTCGAGGATGACCTGCGCAACCACCAGGTGGTTGGGGTCTGTGAAGTCGACACCCGTGCCCTGACCCGGCACCTCCGCGAGCGGGGCTCGATGCGCGCCGGCATCTTCAGCGGCGATGCACTCGGGCCGCGGTCGGAGGCGGACCTGGTCGAGGCCGTCCGCCGCGCTCCGCAGATGGCTGGCGCCGCCCTCGCCGATGAGGTGACGACCCGGGAGCCCTACGTCGTGCCGGCTGTCGGTGCGAAGCGCTTCACGGTCGCCGCCATCGACCTCGGCATCAAGGGCAGGACACCGCAGTTGCTGGCCGAGCGCGGGATCGAGGTCCACGTGCTCCCGGCCTGGGCCAGTTTTGACCAGGTCCGGGCAGTGGGGGGAGTGGCGGGCCCGGACGGCGTCTTCTTCTCCAACGGCCCCGGCGACCCGGCCACGGCCGACCGTGAGGTCGCGCTGCTGCGCCAGATCCTCGACGAGCACCTCCCCTTCTTCGGGATCTGCTTTGGCAACCAACTGCTCGGGCGCGCTCTCGGCTTCGGCACCTACAAGCTGAAGTACGGCCACCGCGGGATCAACCAACCCGTGCTCGACCGCGCCACCGGCAAGGTGGAGGTGACGGCGCACAACCACGGCTTCGCGGTCCAGGCCCCCCTGGACCGGGACAGCGACACTCCCTACGGCCGGGTGCGGGTCTCGCACATCGGGCTCAACGACAACGTCGTCGAGGGACTGGAGTGCCTCGAGGTGCCCGCGTACTCGGTGCAGTACCACCCGGAGGCAGCGGCCGGTCCGCACGATGCCGCCTACCTCTTCGATCGCTTCGTCGAGTTGATGCAACGCCCGCACCCGACCCACCGCCAGGAGGCGAGCGCCTGATGCCCAAGCGCACTGACATCTCGAGCGTCCTTGTCATCGGGTCCGGCCCGATCGTCATCGGGCAGGCGTGTGAGTTCGACTACTCGGGCACGCAGGCCTGCCGCGTCCTGCGCGAGGAGGGCATCCGGGTCATTCTCGTCAACAGCAATCCGGCCACGATCATGACCGACCCGGAGATGGCGGACGCCACCTATGTCGAGCCGATCACCCCCGAGGTGGTCGAGGCGATCATCGCCAAGGAGCGCCCCGACGCCGTCCTGGCGACGCTGGGTGGGCAGACCGCGCTCAACTGTGCGATCGCCCTTCACGATGCCGGGGTCCTGGAGAAGTACGACTGCCCCCTGATCGGTGCCAGCGTCGAAGCGATCCAGCTCGGTGAGGACCGCGAGAAGTTCAAGGGGGTCGTCGAGCGATGTGGAGCCGAGTCGGCTACATCGACCATCTGTCACACGATGGACGAATGCCTCGCTGCCGCAGAGGAACTGGGCTACCCTGTCGTGGTCCGCCCGTCCTTCACCATGGGCGGCCTCGGGTCGGGGTTCGCCTACGACGAGGCGGACCTCCGCCGGATCGGTGGCCAGGGACTGCAGTACTCGCCGACGACCGAGGTGCTCCTCGAGGAGTCCATCATCGGGTGGAAGGAGTACGAGCTCGAGGTGATGCGCGACCACGCTGACAATGTCGTCGTCGTGTGCTCGATCGAGAATCTCGACCCGATGGGCGTGCACACCGGGGACTCGATCACCGTGGCCCCGGCCCTGACCCTGACGGACCGGGAGTACCAGCGGTTGCGCGACATCGGCATCGCGGTCATCCGCGAGGTCGGCGTGGAGACCGGTGGGTGCAACATCCAGTTCGCCGTCAACCCGGAGGACGGCAGGATCATCGTCATCGAGATGAACCCACGTGTCTCTCGCTCAAGTGCCTTGGCCTCCAAGGCAACTGGCTTCCCGATCGCCAAGATCGCTGCCAAGATGGCCATCGGCTACACCCTGGACGAGGTCCCCAACGACATCACTCGTGTCACGCCGGCCAGCTTCGAGCCGACCCTCGAC
>JBDTAU010000108.1:0-5835 GCA_039924465.1 Dermatophilaceae bacterium | reverse complement strand
TGGCCAAGCGAGCCGGTCGAGAGGAAACTCGAGCCAGTCGAGTGGCCGCCTGCGCGAGGGCACTCGTGCGGAGACGTCTGGGGAGAGGCGTGAGCCGGTGGAGGCGGTGCTGCTCCTCACAGCGCTGGCCGGGACGATCATTGTCGCGGCCAGCCGCGACATCGCCACGTGGCTCATCGCCCTCGAACTCGCCACCCTCCCGATCGTCGTCCTCGTCGCGCTGTCCGGAACTCGCGCAGCGGTGGCTGGCGCAGTGCAGTTGCTCGTCACGTCGCTGGTCTCCTTCGCGATGCTCGTGCTCGGTGTCGCACTGTGGTTCGCGGCCACCGGCAGCCCCTTCTTCAACAATGCCGCGGCCCTGACTGCTGGTGAGGGGGCGCCGTCCTTGACGGACTCGGGAATGGTGGCGTGGCCCACCGGGTCACCCGCCCTGATCTCTCTCGCGGTCGTGGTCCTGCTCGTCGGCCTCGGCTTCAAACTGTCCCTCGTGCCGTTCCACGCGTGGACCCCCACCGCGTACGCCGGCGCAGCGACGCCGATCGCAGCCTTCCTCGCAACCGTCTCCAAGATCGGGGCGCTCGCGGCCCTGCTCGTGGTGCTCCAGTCGGTGGCGGTGCTCGGTCGATCGGCAATCGTGGCAGTCGCCGTCCTGTCAGCGGTCAGCATGACGATCGGCAACCTCATGGCGCTGCGACAGGACGATGTCGTGCGGTTGCTCGCCTGGTCCACGGTGGCCCAGGCCGGCTGGGTCATCATGCCGCTCGTCAGCGTGTCACCGCTCGGGGTCCGGACGGCCGCGATCTACCTCTTCACCTATGTCGTGGCAACGCTCGTGGCTTTCGCGGTGGTCGTCCAAACCGTCCAAGAGAGCCCCGGCAAGGGGAGGCAGCTCGGTGGTTATACCGGTCTCTGGCAGCGGAGGCCGTGGCGGGCCGGCGCGCTGGTGCTGGCCCTGGCCTCGCTCGCCGGACTGCCACCGGGAATCTTCGGCCTCGTCGGCAAGGTTGCGGCCTTCCGGCCCGTCGTCGCCGAAGGCTGGGTCTGGCTCACGCTCATCGCGGCCGTCAACGCGGTCCTGGGTGTTGCCGTCTACCTGCGATGGGTGCGTCCGGTGATCAGCCCGGCTGACGGGGGGGTGACTGAGGGGGAGGTCATCGAGGTTGGGCAGGCTGCAGGAGCTGGGCAGGTCGCGGGAGTTGGGCAGGTCGCGGGGGTGCGGACCGGGCCCGGCCACCGCACGGTCATCGTCGCCGCGGTGGTCGTGGCCACCGTGGCACTGCTCCTGGTCACGGTGCAGCCCGACTTGCTGCTGGGCCTTCTCGGCGGCTGATGAGCTGAGCGGGGTGCCTACAGGATCGGGCCCGGGTGGGATTGTCGAGGTGGGACGCGGCGGGGTGCCTACAGGATCGGGCCCGGGTGGGATTGTCGAGGTCGAGAACTGGCGGGTCGGCGGCATACGGCCTGGGAAACGCCGAGTGGCCAGCCCCTGTGCGGGGGGCTGGCCACTCGACGGTGGTGCTGGGGTGAAGGTCAGGCGTTGACCCTCTCCGGGGTGCGCACGGAGGTGGTGCGCTCCTCATCAACCTGCTTCGCGTGGCGCAGTCCGAGGAAGCCGAGGATCAGGAAGAGGATCCCCCCGATGTAGGCGCCGATGGCGGCGAAGCCAGCGATGACACCCATGGTGCCGAAGGCGTAGGCGTTCAGGAGCAGGCCGCGCAGGGTGCTACCCATGAAGAGCGACTGCTTGAGCCCGTTGAGCTCGGCAACCTTGGCCGGGTCGGCACCCGGGTCCTTGGCCAGCGCGCCGGCCTCGGTCGAGATCTCCGAGTAGGTCTTGCCACCTGAGGACTCGTTCATGTGAACGAGGATGAAGTGGTCGGCGTAGGCCTTGGCCTGGGCGCCGGTGGTCATCTGCTGGCCGGAGTACTGGCCGAGGTTCGCCTTCATCTCCGGGGTCGTGAGGGCCGCGGCGGGAGGCATCGTGATGTTCTGCTGGGTCAGCTGTTCTGAAACGTTGTTGGCGACGAAGTTGCTCGCGTAGGACATCAGCCCCCCGGCGACGAGCAGGACCGCCGCGAGGATGAAGCCAGTCCATGAGATGAGCCGGTCGAGGGTCTTACGCATCGTTCTCTCCTTGAGGATCCCGGGGTGGCCGGGCCGTGGTTGTGCTTACGAGGAAATAGTACTACAGCCAGTAGTACTACATGCGGTAGGCGAGCCTTCAGGCCAGAAATGTGATGCAGCACTCAACCAGTTGCGGTGGTCGTGGGCTTCGTCGCCACCCAGCCCTGACCTGCACTGCCATGTCCGGGACGGGTGGGTGACGGCGACCGGGAGGGCCGTGCGGGTCCGGAGGGCCGGTGCTGCATCGGCGGCCGGGGAGGCGGGGGAACGAGCTTCGGTGGTCGCGCGTTCAACGAACATGCACAACCATTTCAACGGCCTCAAGACCGTTGCGCTCTTCGGTGCGAGTTGGGCGCTGCTGCTGGCGATCGGATCCCTGATCGGCGGCGGCCGCTACCTCTGGCTCTTCGCGCTCATCGGGGTCGCGACGACCGCCTACGGCTACTGGAACAGCGACAAGCTCGCGATCCGGGCGATGCATGCCTACCCCGTGTCGGAGGCGCAGGCTCCCGCGATGTACCGCATCGTTCGCGAGCTCTCGATCGGGGCCGGCAAGCCGATGCCGCGGCTCTACATGTCACCGACGGCGGCACCGAACGCGTTCGCCACGGGGCGCAACCCCAAGAATGCGGTCGTCTGCTGCACCGAGGGGATCATGTCCCTGCTCGATGAGCGGGAGCTGCGTGGGGTGCTCGGTCATGAGCTGATGCACGTCTACAACCGTGACATCCTCACCGCTTCGGTGGCCGCCGCCATCGCCGGCGTGATCACCTCGATCGGTCAGATGCTCATGTTCACCAGCATTTTCGGTGGGGGTGGCTCTGGCAACAACCGACCCAACCCGATCTCGCTGCTGGCCATGTCCTTCCTCGCCCCCCTGGCCGCGATGATGATCCAGATGGCTATCAGCCGGACGCGGGAGTACGACGCGGACGAGGACGGGTCGAAGTTGACCGGGGATCCGCTGGCGCTCGCGTCCGCCCTGCGCAAACTCGAAACCGGCGTGGCGCGTGCCCCCCTCGCACCGCAGCGCGACATCGTCAATGCGAGCCACATGATGATCGCCAACCCGTTCCGGGCCCAGGACGTGTCGCGCTTCTTCGCCACCCACCCCCCGATGGACGAGCGCATCGCGCGCCTCGAGGGCATGGCCGGCGGCCCGAAGTACGACCGGTGATCCCTGCGACCAGCCGGTTGCCCACTCCGGTGGGTGCGGGGCCGCCTGATCTGGCAGGCTCGGACCCATGCGCAGTCTCACCCTGACCGAAGCCCGGGAGCGCTCGTCGCTCATCACCGTCAATTCGTATGCCGTTGCGCTTGATCTCGATCGCGGCGCGGAGCTCTTCGGGTCGCGGGGGACCGTCACGTTCACGTGTGCTGCCCCGGGTGCGGACAGCTGGGCCGATCTCAAGGCCAGCGAGATCGAGTCGATCACGCTCAACGGAGCCGCCCTCGACCCCGCGACGGTGGTCCAGGGCCGGTTGCCGCTGTCAGGCCTGGATGCGGACAACGAGCTGGTCGTGGTGGCGACGATGGCCTACAGCCATGACGGGCAGGGACTGCACCGGGCGACCGACCCGGCCGACGACCAGGACTACGTCTACGGGCACCTGTTCCTCGACGCCGCACCGAGCGTCTTCGCCTGCTTCGACCAGCCCGACCTCAAGGCGCCCTATGACGTCACGGTCCGGGCGCCGCAGGACTGGATCGTCCTCGGCAACGGGGCGGCGACCCAGACCGGTCCGGGGGAATGGACTCTCGCCACCACGAAACCACTGGCCACCTACTTCGTGACGGTGTGCGCCGGGCCCTACGTCTCCGTCCGGGACGAGCACGACGGCATACCCCTTGGGTTGCATGCTCGAGCCTCCCTGCAGGGTCCATTGGAGCGGCATGCGGCTGAGATGTTCGACGTGACGAAGCGTTCGTTCGACTACTTCCACGACCTCTTCGGCATCCGTTACCCGTTCGGGGAGTACCACCAGGTCTTCGTGCCGGAGTTCAACGCCGGGGCGATGGAGAACCCGGGCTGCGTCACCTTCCGCGACCAGTACCTCTTCCGCGGCGCGGCCACCCGCGACGAGCTGCTGAGCCGGGCCAACACCATCTCCCACGAGATGTCGCACATGTGGTTCGGCGACCTGGTGACGATGCAGTGGTGGGATGACCTGTGGCTCAACGAGTCATTCGCCGAGTACATGTCGCACCGCGCCCTCGTGGCGGCGACGGAGTACACCGACGCCTGGGTCGACTCGTCGATCGTGCGCAAGGTGTGGGGCTACGGCGCGGAGCGCTCACCCTCGACGCACCCCGTCGCGGGCGTCGAGGCCCTCGACGCGCAGAGTGCCCTGCAGAACTTCGACGGCATCTCCTACGCCAAGGGAGCTGCCGCGCTGCGGCAGTTGATCGCCTACGTGGGGGACGACGCGTTCATCGCGGGCGTGCGTGCCTACCTCCGCGAGCAGTCCTACGGGAATGGGACGTTGGCCGACTTCCTCGGCTCGATCGAGGCCGCCAGTGGGAAGGATCTTGGTGCGTGGTCGAAGGGTTGGCTGCTGACCGCAGACCGCGACACGATCTCGGTCGACCTGTCCGAGCACGGCGGGGTGATCGAGTCGGCGACAGTGCTCCGGGAGACCCCGAAGGAACGGCCCGCCGACCGGCCGCACGCCTTCGACGTGGCGGGCTTCACCGACGGGGTCGAGGTCTCCCGGGTCGACACGACCGTCACCGAGCCGGTGTCCGGACTGGCGGAGCTCGAGGGCACCCCAGAGCCTGCCGTGCTCGTGCCCAACGCCAGTGACCTGACCTGGGCTCGGGTTCGCCTGTCGGACAGCACGATCGAGCAGTTGCCGAGCCAACTCGGACAGATCCCGGACGCTCAGGCGCGGGCCGTGATCTGGTCAGCACTCATCGACGGAGTGCACGCTGCCAGTGTCGCCCCGCAGACCTTCCTCGACATCTTTGCTGCGGCGTGGCCCGCCGAGACCAACTCCTCCATGCTCACCCGGCTGTCTGCCTACGCGGAGCACCGGATCGTGCCCTACTTCGTCCCGGATGAGCAGCAGGGCCCGGCCCTGGCTCGCCTCGCGACGAGCGCCCGGGCCCTGCTGGACGGTGCCCCCGACCGCAGCACCGAGTCGCTGGCCGCCGCGCGGCTGCTGGCAGGCACGAGCGAGGACGAGGCGCTGCTGCGCCAGTGGGTGATGGGCGCCGAGCTCCCGGCCGGGCTCGAGGACGATGGTGACTTCCGGTGGATCGTCGTGCGCAACCTCGCGTCCCGCGGGAGCATTGGTGCGAGCGACATCGAGGTCTTCCGCTCCAAGGACGACACCCTCCAGGGTGGGCTCAATGCCCTCCTGTGCCGCTCCTCGGTGCCTGACCCGGAGGCGAAGGCGTGGGCCTGGGAGGAGCTCACCGGCCGCCACGGCCGGTCCAACTACGAGATGGCCCACCTCGCCCGCGGATTCTGGATCTCACCGGATGATGCCCTCGTGGCCGGCTACGTCCCGCGCTACTTCAGCGACGTGCCAGCCATGTCGGACTGGGTCGGAGAGGATGCCCTGGCTCGCGTCGTCACCGCGGCCTTCCCCAAGGTCTTCACCGTCGAGGTCGAGCAACGCAGCAGGCAGGCTCTCGAGCGGGCCGATCTGACACCGGCGGTGCGCCGCTCGCTCGTCGACGCGGATGCCGAGCTGCGTGAGGCACTCG
>JBDTAU010000107.1:0-7265 GCA_039924465.1 Dermatophilaceae bacterium | reverse complement strand
GCCAGCGACTTCATCACCGCGAGCACTTCGCCGACGAGCTCGGGGTCGAGCGCCGACGTCGGCTCGTCGAAGAGCATCAGGTCCGGGTCCATCGACAGGGAGCGCGCGATGGCCACCCGCTGTTGCTGGCCACCCGAGAGTTGCGACGGGAAGGCCGAGACCTTGTCGATCATGCCGACCCGGATCAGGTTGCGGCGGGCGACCTCCTGCGCCTCCGCCTTGCCGCGCTTCAAGACCTTGTTCTGCGCGACGGTCAGGTTCTGAAGGACGGTCAGGTGGGGGAAGAGGTTGAAGGACTGGAAGACCATCCCGATCCGACGGCGAACCTTGTCGATGTCGACGTCCGGGTCGGTCATTTCATCGGCGCCGACGAAGACCCGCCCCGAGGTCGGCTCCTCGAGAAGGTTGACGCAGCGCAGCAGCGTCGACTTGCCGGAACCGGAGGGTCCGATGACGCACACCACCTCGCCGGGATCGACGTCGAGGCTGATGTCCTTGAGGACCTCGTTGGACCCGAACGACTTCTTGAGGTTGCGGATCGAGATCGCGTGGGTACCGGAATCGTCGTTGGTCGTCATCGTCATCGGGCCTTCGCATAGCGACGCTCGAGCCGACGCACGAGCAGGGACAGGGGCAAGGTGATCGCGAGGTAACAGATGGCGCCGACCACCAACGGCGTCGGGTTGACCGCCCGGTTGAGGAAGTCCTGCGCGAACTTGGTCAACTCGTACTGGGACGAGGTGACGCCGACGACGTAGACGAGCGAGGAGTCCTTGACGAGCAGGATCAACTCGTTGGTCAACGGCGGGATGACGATGCGGAAGGCCTGGGGGATGACGATGGTGGCCATCGTCCGGCCGTAACTCATGCCGAGGGTGCGCGCCGCCTCGATCTGGCCCTTCGGCACCGCCTGGATGCCGGCCCGGAACGTCTCCGCGACATAGGCGGCCGCGGTGACACCGAGCCCCACCATGACCATGCCGAACTGGCCACCCGGGAAGGAGAAGCCCGGGAACGCGTTCGGGATGCCATACGCCACCATGAACAGGACGACGAGGGCGGGCACCCCCCGGAAGAACTCGATGTAGGCCGTCGCGATCCACCGATAGACCCGGATCGAGCTGAGCCGCATCATCGCGAGCAGCAGACCGACGACGAACGCGAAGACGAAGGCGAGCGCCGTGTAGATGACGGTGTGCAGCAGCCCGACCGTGATGACCCTCGGCAGCATCCGCTGGGCGATGTCGACCCGTAGGAACGCGTCGCTGAACTGGGCCCAGTCCATCTTCACCGCGAGGATCGCCACGAGGATGAGGCCGACCGCGTACTGCGCTCCTCGGCCGGCCCGGGCGCGCTGGCGTCTCGAAAGGCCGCGCCGCGGCGCTACCTCCACCGTCTGGGTCGTCATCGCTCCTCGATCCGTGGCAGGTCTGTGCGGGAAACGGTCGTGCGGCTGGTCCGGCCGCTGGGGCCTGGACCAGCCGCTAGTGACCGATCAGCTCTTGGGGACGTCCCCGATCCACTTCTTGTAGATCGCGTCGTAGGCTCCATCGCTCTTGGCCGTGGCCAGGGTCTCGTCGACGACCTTCTTCAGCGCGTCGTTGCCGAGCTTCATGCCCATGCCGTACTGCTCGTTGGTGTCGAACTGGGCAGCGATCGCCGCCTTGTCCGCGTTCTCCTTGACGACCAGGCTCCAGACCGGCAGGTCGTTGATCGCGCCGTCGACCTGGCCGGTGAGCAGGGCCTGGATCTCGGAGGCGCTGTCCTGGAACTCGACGACCTCGTAGCCGTTGGCGGCCTTGTTCTCGTTCGCGTAGTTCAGGCCAGTCGTCGAGGACTGGGCGCCGAGCTTCTTGCCCTTGAGGTCCGCCAGGCCCTTGACACTCGAGCTGGACTGCACGAGCAGAGCCTGGGTCGCATCGAAGTACGGGTCGGAGAAGAGGATGACCTTCTTGCGATCGTCGGTGATCGACATCCCGGCGGCAGCGATGTCGCACTTGCCCGTCGACATGTCCTGACCGGACTTGATCCCCTCGAACGGCGTGTCGATGATCGTCTGCTCCACCCCGAGCTTCTTGGCCACGAGGTCGATGATGTCGACGTCGAAGCCGACCGTCTTGCCAGAGTCGTCGTTGGACTGGAACGGCGCGTAGGGCAGGTGCGTGCAGACGGTGAGCTTGCCGGGCGTGATCAAGGTGACCCCCGACGCGTTCGTCGCTGGGGCACTGGGGGTGTCCGACGATCCGCAGCCGGCCAGCGCCAGACTGCTCAGGGCGGCCACGGCCACGACTGCACGGAACGAACGATGAGACTTCACGGTGACTCCTCAATCCGGGGCCAACTCCGAACTGGTGGCCCTACCGGGCCCGATCCTTGCATCCGCGGCCCCTCAAAACGTTCCTGCTGTCAGCCAATGGACACTTCATGCGCAAATCGAGACCTTGCACAGACACGGGCCGCACCCTGAGAGGACAATGAGGACATGACGACGACGTCCGCCTCCCCCCGAGCCGCTTCCGAGAACGAGATCCCGACCTTCTCGGCCGACGAACTGCACCACGTGCAGACCGGACGGCTGCGCGCGACGGTGAGAGCGGCATACGACCACGTCCCGCACTATCGGCACGCCTTCGATGAACGCGGGATGACCCCGGAGGACATCCAGGGTCCCGAGGACCTGGCCAAGCTGCCCTTCACCTCCAAGGCGGACCTGCGCGAAAACTACCCCTTCGGGATGTTCGCCGTGCCACGCACCGACGTCGTCCGGCTGCACGCCAGCTCGGGGACCACCGGCCGGCCCACCGTCGTGGGCTACACCCAACACGACATCGACACGTGGGCCGACCTGATGGCCCGCTCGATCCGTCTGGCCGGGGGAGCGCCGGGGGACGTCATCCACGTCGCCTACGGTTACGGCCTGTTCACCGGCGGGCTCGGGGCACACTACGGCGCTGAGCGGCTCGGCGCCACCGTCGTGCCGGTCAGTGGCGGGATGACCGAGCGGCAGGTCCAGCTGATCCAGGACTTCGGCGCGACCGTGATCATGGTGACGCCGAGCTACTTCCTCAGCGTGCTCGATGAGATGGAACGCGAGGGCATCGACCCCCGGGACACCACGCTACGAGTCGGGATCTTCGGCGCCGAACCCTGGACCGAGGCGATGCGGAACGAGATCGAGGGGCGCACCCGGATGACCGCCGTGGACATCTACGGACTGTCCGAGGTAATGGGCCCTGGCGTCGCACAGGAGTCCGGCACGACGAAGGACGGGCTGCACATCTGGGAGGACCACTTCTATCCCGAGATCATCGACCCGATCACCGAAGAGGTGCTGCCCGACGGTGAGATCGGTGAGCTGGTCTTCACCTCCCTGACCAAGCAGGCGATGCCGGTGCTGCGCTATCGCACCAGGGACCTCTCGCGGCTGCTGCCCGGCACGGCCGTCCCGTCGATGCGCCGGATGGAGAAGGTGACCGGTCGCAGCGACGACATGATGATCATCCGCGGCGTCAACGTCTTCCCGACCCAGATCGAGGAGTTCGTCCTCGCCGACGGCCGGCTCTCCCCCTACTTCCAGTGCATCCTGACCCAGCCCGGGCGGCTGGTGGAGCTCACCGTCCAGGTGGAGCCACACTCACGGCTGTCCGAGCAGGACGCCGAGGAGATCGCCCGGGGCCTCGAAGGCACCATCAAGCGGCGCGTCGGCACGACCTGCCGGGTCGAGGTGCGCCGGCCCGGCTCGATCGAGCGGTCCATGGGCAAGGCGCGCCGGATCGTCGACCGTCGACCGAAGGAGTAGCCGGCGCCGCTGCCCTCTGGACGGCTCGACTACTGGCCGTGCCGGCGCCGGATCCCTCGGTTGATGGTGCGCACCAGGGGCGGCCCGCCGTAGATGAATCCCGTGTAGAGCTGGAGCAGTGACGCACCGGCATCGAGCATCCGCAGCGCGTCATCGACAGAGCCGAGACCGCCCACGCCGATGATCGGCAGGTCCGGTGACTGCCGGTGAACGAAGCCGACCACGCCGCGGGCCCGCTCGGTCAGCGGTCGGCCGCTCAAGCCACCCGTCTCGTCGGCAACGGCGCGATCGGTGGGCGCCACCCCGTCACGGGTGATCGTCGTGTTCGTCGCGATGAGTCCATCGACCCGATGGTCGGCACAGACCTGGAGCACCTCGCCGATCGCATGGTCGGTCAGGTCGGGCGCGATCTTGACGAGGAGCGGGGTCCCATCCGCCTCGGCGCGCAGCGCGCTGACCAGCTCGTCGAGCGCTGCCCGGTCCTGCAGGCCGCGCAGACCCGGCGTGTTGGGGGAGCTGACGTTGATCGCGACGTAGTCGGCGTGGTGACGCAACGCCCGCATGGAATGGACGTAGTCACCCACGGCGTCCTCGACGGGTGTCACCTTCGACTTGCCGATGCTGATCCCGAGCGGCACCCCGATCGGGCCCAGTGCGCGCAACCGGGCTGCGAGAGCGTCGGCGCCGGCATTGTTGAAGCCCATCCGGTTGATGATCGCGTCGCTCGCGGTGAGTCGGAAGAGTCGAGGCCTCGGGTTGCCCGGCTGCGCATGCCGCGTCACGGTGCCCACCTCGACGAAGCCGAAGCCGAGACCAGCCCACCCCTTGAGCGCCACTCCGTCCTTGTCCACACCAGCCGCCAACCCGACAGCGCTCGGGAAGTCCACGCCGAACACGGTCCGCGGATCATCCACTCCGTGCCACCTGTGCAGTGCTGAAACCACCGGGGCGATGCGCGCGAGCCTGGTCAGCCCGGCCAGCGTCGCGTGGTGGGCTTCCTCCGCATCGCCGCCACCGAGTCGGAACAGGGCCGGACGCACCACGCGCTCATAGATCACGGCGTCAATGGTCCCATCCGCGGCCGCACCACCAGCACGGTCCTCACCGACAGCATCCGTCCCGCCCTGCGACCTCCCGGCCGATCCCGAGTCGGGGTCCGCACTGCCGAGCGAGGAAGCCCGGGCAGCGGATCCGTATCACCGGTCCAGCGGATACCTCTGATGAAGGTGGTGTCAGGGGCCACCCTTCTCAGGAGTTTCATCATGGGCTTCATCCCGCCGCATGGGGCACGTCTTCTCGGCACCTGGCCTAACTCCCCCGACCCCAGACGAGGCAGACGACACCAGGCCGTCATCAGTGACGCGCCTCACCCGGGGCGGCCTGCCCGGCTCTGGACCCGCCTCACGCACCTCGTGCGTCACTCGTCGCAACCCATCGCTGCCCAGCCGACGCTGACCCCGCCCGTCGTCACTCCCGCCGTCATGCCCGTGACCACGCTGACGGTCCCTCCGCCCACGAGGCCAGCCGGGTCCGCTCCTCGGCCGGCGGCTCCTCACGCGAAATCATGACCGAGCACCGATGGTTGACGTTTGGAGCGGACCAAACCAGACCCACGCGGTGGACTGCTGGTGACCTCCCACGCCCCCTCGCGCGAGCCTCAGCTGCCGCCCTCGGCCCAGCGGCACACGGGATCGCCTTGGTCCAGAGAAGGGCGTTGGCCCTCTTTGTAGCACTGTATTAACCTATTAAGACATTGCTGCAAAGGGAGTCGCATGCCACGGCAATTCGCACTTGTCCCCATCGCGCCCGGTGGCGCTGTTCGGGGTGGTCCGCCTGCCCCACTTCGAGAGCACTCGGCGGCCTCCTCATGAGTGACGGGCTGAGGATCACGGTCGACCTCACGGCCGCCGAGCCGCCCTTCGAGCAGGTGCGGGCCCAGCTGGCCGGGCTCGTCGCCACCGGGTTGCTGCTCCCGGGCGATCGTCTCCCCACGGTCCGCGGCCTCGCGGCGGACCTCGGGCTCGCGGTCAACACCGTGGCCCGGGCCTACAAGGAACTCGAGGCGGCGGGCCTCGTGCAGACGCGGCGGCGGGCCGGAACCGTCGTCGCGATGGGCGAGCACACCGCCGATGTGGCGTTGGTGGCGCTCGCGACGAAGTTCGCAGCAGCCGCTCGTGGCGCGGGCCTCGATGACGGTGCCGCTCTCGATCTGGTCCGCGCCGCCCTTCGAACCATGCGGACCGCCTGACGTCGGCGTTCCACCTTCTGGACCTTCATTACTACATGGCGTAGTATCTACTACATCTTGTAGTTCGACTGTGACCCGGGAGTCTTGTCGACTGTCCCCGCATGAGTAGATTGGACCCACCATGCCCACGAATGCCCGCCCCCGCCTCGGTGACCTCGAGCGTGCCGTCCTCGAGCACCTGTGGGTGTCCGTCGATGCCCACCCGGACGGCCTCACGGTCCGGGAGGTCCACGACACGGTGGGAGTGGAACGCGGACTGGCCTACACCACCCTGATGACCGTGCTCGACCGGATGGCCAAGAAGGGCCTCGTCGTGCGTGAGCGTGATGGTCGTGCCTGGCGCTACCTGCCGGCGTCGAGCCGTGAGGAGTTGACCTCCGAGGCGCTGCACCAGACCCTCGGCGAGTTCTCCAGCGGGGACCGTCGTTCCGCGCTGATGCACTTCCTGGAGGAGTCGACGCCCGAGGACCTCGACGATCTCAAGGCAGCGCTGGCCCAGCTCGAGGCCCGCCAGTCCTCCACCGCCGCGCCCCCGGGCCGCGGGCGCCGCACGAACAGCGCCTGACTGACGTGTACATCGCGGTCCTGATCGCCCTCGCTCTGGTGCTGGCCTGGCCCGCCCCCAGACTGATGGCCGACCTGACCGCCTTCCGGCGGGCGCCGCGAGCCGCCCTCGCCGTGTGGCAGGCGACTGCCGTCACGGCGGTGCTCGCCGCGCTCGCCACCGCCCCGGCCGCAGTCATCTACTTCCGCCGTGAGCACCGGATCATCGACAACAACGGCTTCATCGTCCTCGCAGCGATCGTCAGCGGGTTGGTGTTGACCCGACTGATGATCTCGGGCCACCGGGTGGGCACCCAGTTGCGCAGCGTCCGCCGCAAGCATCGCCAACTCATCGATCTGCTCGCCCTCGCCGCGGTCCCCGGCCGTGACCCGCACGTCCGGCTCCTCGAGCACCCGACCCCCACGGCTTACTGCCTGCCCGGCCTCAAGCGCCGGGTCGTCCTCACCCAGGGCACCATCGACACCCTCCCCGAGGCCGAGCTCGACGCCGTGCTCGCCCACGAGCGCGCCCACCTGATCGCCCGACACGACCTGATCCTCGAGTTCTTCACGGTCGTCCACGACGCCGTCCCGGCCTTCGTCCGCTCCCAGGCGTCGCTCAACGAGGTCCAGTTGCTCATCGAGGTCCTCGCCGACCGGGCCGCCGTGCGTCGA
>JBDTAU010000106.1:0-2795 GCA_039924465.1 Dermatophilaceae bacterium | reverse complement strand
ATGATGGGCCCGGTGATGGTCCAGATGATGGCTCTGCCGCTGCCCACGACCGACACAACGCCCGACACGCTGACCACCGCGACCGGGACGCAGCACAGCCGGGCGACGACGTCCCTGACGGTGCCCCTGAGAACGGCCCGAGCACTGACGACGGCGCAGACGGGGACTCGACCCCGCGTCGGTCGCGGCGACGCCGAGGCGGCAAGGGACGGCGGGGGCGCTCCGCAGCCGACGGCGAGGGCACTGACGACGAGGGTTCGTCAAGCCCCGACGATGGGTCCTCGGACCACGATTCCGGCCTGGGTTCCAGCGCCGGTTCCAGCGCCGGTTCCAGTAACACGGACCACGATGTGGCGGCGGGTTCCGGCGCCTCGGGGGCGGATGAGCACCCCGACAGCCATGAGGACGAGTCCGGCGCCGACGATGAGAGCAGTCCGAGTCGGCGGCGGCGTCGTCGTCGGCGCGGCGGATCGTCCGAGTCCGGCGATGAGGGCTCGAGCGGATCGTCCGGCTCAACCAGCTCCACTGGCTCGAGCGGTTCCACGGGTTCCACCGGCTCCAGCCGGTCCCGCTCGTCACGGGGTCACAGCGACGAGCCGACTGCAGTGCGAGGCTCCACCCGCCTCGAGGCCAAGAAGCAGCGCCGCAGGGAGGGCCGGGAGGCCGGCCGGCGACGGACCGTCCTCACCGAGGCGGAGTTCCTGGCCAGGCGTGAGGCCGTCGACCGCGTCATGGTCGTGCGCAACAAGGAGGGCCGCACCCAGATGGGGGTCCTCGAGGACGGGGTCCTCGTCGAGCACTACATCGACCAGGCCACCAACGTCTCCATGGCGGGCAACATCTACCTCGGCCGCGTCCAGAACGTGCTGCCCTCGATGGAGGCGGCCTTCGTCGACATCGGCAAGGGCCGCAACGCGGTGCTCTACGCCGGTGAGGTCAACTGGGACGCTGCCGGACTGGAGTCCAACCAGCCGCGCCGGATCGAGCACGCGTTGAGCTCCGGCCTGCCGGTGCTGGTGCAGGTGACCAAGGACCCGATCGGGCACAAGGGCGCTCGCCTCACCTCGCAGATCTCGCTCCCGGGCCGCTACCTGGTCTACATCCCCAACTCCCAGATGACCGGCATCTCCCGCAAGCTTCCCGAGGGGGAGCGGGCCCGCCTCAAGAAGATCCTGCGCGAGGTCGTCCCGAGCGGCGGGGGCGTCATCGTGCGCACGGCCGCCGAAGGAGCCAGCGAGGCCGAGATCCGGGCCGATGTCGAGCGCCTGAGTGCGACCTGGGAGGACATCCAGGCCCGGTCCGAGGCCGCGTCCGGTCCCAAGGCCGGCAAGTCCAAGGGCAGGAAGAGCAACGGCGGGACCGGCTCGAGCACCTCCGGTAGCGCCCCGATGCTGCTGCACGGCGAGCCCGACCTGACGGTCCGGGTCATCCGGGACGTGTTCAACGAGGACTTCAAGGAGCTCGTCGTCTCCGGGGAGCAGGCCTGGCAGGAGATCCACCCCTACATCACGTCGGTGGCCCCGGACCTGGCCGACCGGGTCACCAAGTGGACCGGCACCCAGGACCTGTTCACGCACCACCGCGTCGATGAGCAGATCGCCAAGGCGATGGACCGCAAGGTCTGGCTCCCCTCGGGCGGGTCCCTGGTCATCGACCGGACCGAGGCAATGACCGTCGTCGACGTCAACACCGGGAAGTTCATCGGTTCGGGCGGCAACCTCGAGGAGACCGTCACCAAGAACAACATCGAGGCCGCCGAGGAGATCGTCCGGCAGCTCCGGCTGCGAGACATCGGCGGCATCATCGTCGTCGACTTCATCGACATGGTGCTCGAGGCCAACCGGGAACTGGTCGTGCGCCGACTGCTCGAATGCCTCGGGCGGGACCGCACCAAGCACCAGGTGGCGGAGGTGACCTCCCTCGGCCTCGTGCAGATGACCCGCAAACGTGTCGGGTCCGGTCTCATCGAGGTCTTCTCGGAGACGTGTGAGCACTGCAACGGTCGTGGCTTCGTCATCCACAGCGACCCGGTCGACCGCGGTGCCGAGCAGGGGAGCGGGTCACAGCCCGACACCTCCTCCGGCTCGGGCTCCGGGAGCCGCAGCCGCAGGGGCCGTCGCGGCAGCGACTCCGGCGCATCCAGTGGCTCCGACGACCGCACGGCAACGGCCTCGGCGACGCCCCCGGTCGAGGCTGGGCGGGCCCCGCTCGGGCCGACCGCTGCCCGGATCGCAGCAGCCGCCCACGCGGCCGCGCTCAAGTCCCCGGCCGGGGTCAGCCCCTCAGAGACCTCGGGGGTAGAGACCTCGGCGCCAGAGACCTCGACGGCGGGGACCTCGGCGGCTGAGAACGTGGTGACGGAACCGACTCCCGAGCAGGACGGCGCTCCGGCGGGGCGCGACATGGTGGCCCCTCAGGCCGCGGCCGAGCCCGACGCGGAGGTCGAATCCGGCGTGCCGGACGCCTCGCCCACCCCGGTGGCTGAGGTGGCCCCGGTGCCCGAGGAGGCTGCCCCCGCACCCGAGGACCAGGCACCGGTCGCACGACCGCGTCGGCGCCGTGGCCGGGTCATGGCTCCCGCTGGACCCCCGACCCACGTGGACGCCGCAGTGGAGGTGTCCGCCGAGCCGTCGGGAGGGGCCGGCCCGGAGACGCGATGACCTCGGTTTGTTGATCGTGGCCTCGGCCCGGTATCGTTGACCCTCGGTGCGCCCACCGTGCCCGTGTTGACGGGCCGGTTCCGGAAAGCGGCTGCCACATCCTGATGAGAGAGTGAGTTTCACTGTGTACGCGAT
>JBDTAU010000105.1:0-2687 GCA_039924465.1 Dermatophilaceae bacterium | reverse complement strand
CGGGGCTCTGAGCTAACGACGGGGTCTCGTTGGGGGGATGAGACCGGCGGGGAGGGTGGGTCGCGCACCGTCGTTGCTTAAACTCAATAGTCCACGCTCGGAGCCGTGAATAGTGGCATTCCTGCGTTTCTTGAACAAACCTTTACGAAGTTATGACCGACCTCTGGAGGCATCCTTCTTAATTGCCACATTTCGACCACGAGGCGGAAGCCATTCCGGTCAGCGCAGCACGGTCATCCGGTGCGCGGCACGGGTCAGCACGACGTAGAGGACCCGGATGCCGCCCGGTGATTCACGGGTGATCTCGTCGGGGTCGACGACCACCACGGCGTCGTATTCCAGGCCCTTGGTCGACATGGGGTCGACCACTTCGACCCGACCCTCGTGGCTGCCGGCGAGCGGAGCCAGCGTTGCTGCCCACCGCGCGGGGGTGACGACCGCGATGGCGCCCTCGACCTCCGTGGCGACGGCGTCGAGGGCGGCCGTGACGGACGTGAGCGGCGCCTCGCCGAGCGGGGCCTCGACCGGCTGGACGCCGGTGTCGCGCACCGCCTTGGGGATGTCTGCGTCAGGGACGTGGCGGCGCACGATCTGCGCCGCGTAGTCGAAGATCTCGCGCGCGTTCCGGTAGTTGGTGGCCATGTGGAAGGCCTGCCTCGGCTGGGTGCCGAAGGCTTCTTCCCGGGCCAACGCCGCATCGGCCGGGTCGGGCCAGGACGCCTGGGCCGCATCGCCGACGACGGTCCACGAGGCGTGCCGGCCGCGGCGCCCGATCATCCGCCACTGCATGGGGGACAGGTCTTGCGCTTCGTCGACCAGGACGTGGGAGTACTCGTCCGGGCGGCCGATCGTGCCGGCCAACAGCCGGTCATGCGGGTCGGTCGAGGGCGACCGAGTGCCCCGTCCGGGTAGCCGGGTGGAGACGGGCTGCACCTCGGTCACGCCGTACTGGCTCAGGTCCTCGAGCTCCTCGATCTCGTAGAAGCCGCGCTCTTCCTGGGCCTCTTGCTGCACCGGTCCGACGCGGGTCGACAGGTCGTCGATCATCGCGATGTCCGCGACCGACCACGTCCCGAGCTCGCTGGCGGTGACGTAGGACGCCACGATCAGCTCGATCTCATGCTCGGACAGGGAGCCCCGAGCCGACCGCCGGACCACCTCTGCGTCGGCGAGCCACAGGAGCACCTCCCGTGGGTCGACCTGGGGCCACCACTCACGCAGGAAGGACTCGACCTCGAGGTGGTCCTCCCACTTGTCCAAGAAGTTTGACTTCGCGTCCCGGTCGCCGGTGATCCCGAGCTGCGACCAGGCAGCCTCGGCCAACGCGGACCGGGCGGCCTTGAGCGCGAGGTTTCGCTGGTGGCCCCGGAGCACGTTGGAGCGCACCCGGTCGAGGATCTTGGCGTCGAGCCGGATCGCCTGGCCGCCGACCATGGCGCGGAACTCGGTCGGTGCGGTCGGGACCCTGCTGCGCGAGGCGGACGCCAGCAGGCTGCGGATCCGGGTCGCACCCTTGAGCCGTGCGGTCTCCGGTGGGTCGAGCCGCTCGGTGTCGACGGCATCGACGACGTCGCCCACGGCGCGCAGCACGACGCTCTCCTCGCCGAGGGAGGGCAGCACCCGCTCGATGTAGGCGGTGTAGGCGCCGGAGGGCCCGATGACGAGGATGCCGCCGGACTCGAAGCGTCGCCGGTCGGAGTAGAGCAGGTAGGCCGCCCGGTGCAGGGCGACGACGGTCTTGCCGGTGCCGGGGCCGCCGGTGATCTCGGTGACCCCGCGCGCGCTGGCCCGGATCGCCTCGTCCTGGTCGGCCTGGATGGTCGCGACGATGTCACGCATCCGGGCGCCGCGGGTGCGGGTCAGTGCCGCCATGAGGGCGCCGTCGCCGACGACGACCAGGTCATCGGGGGCCTCCGGCACCATGAGGTCGTCCTCGACGCCGATGACGGTCGCACCCTTGCTGCGCAGCACCCGGCGCCGTAGCACTCCCATCGGCTGGGTCGGGGTGGCCCGGTAGAAGGCCGAGGCCGCCGGCGCCCGCCAGTCGACGACGAGCGGTTCGTAGTCGTCGTCGCGCACCCCGAGCCGGCCGATGTAGCGGACCTCACGCTCGGGGTCCGTGGCTGAGGAGCCGCCGCTGGGGCCGGTGGATGCGGTCGCGGAGCCGCCGTTGCTGCCGGTAGAGGTGGTCTCGTGGTCGATGTCGAGCCGCCCGAACACGAGGCCCTCATATTGCGTATCGAGCGCCGTGCGCCGCTTCGCCGCGTGGAACATCAGCGCGTCGCGCTCGAAGAGTCCCGCTGCCTCCTCGGTCCCGACTTCGGCCGACTTGGCGATCTTGCCCCGGGCCAGGCCCTCGGCCTGGACGACGTCGGCCCGAAGGCCGGCCTTCTCGAGTTCCGCGTGGACCCGGTCCACGTGCGCCTGCTCGATGGCGATCTGTTCGGCGACGACGTCGGGCACAGCGGCCCCACGGGTCGTCTCGGTGTTCGTAGAAGTCACGGCTTCCAGGTGCTCTCGAGTGCGGCAGAGGACTCCCGCTCGGAGACGGGAACCATTGAGTCTAACCACCCGGGGCGCCTGTCAATGCCGTATGCCGTCGAGCGCCCGTCCCAGCCCGCACCGGCTGTGGGCCATCCCACTCCTTCGTGGCCTGACACGCGCTCCTCGGAGGCCGCCCGCGGGAC
>JBDTAU010000104.1:0-9806 GCA_039924465.1 Dermatophilaceae bacterium | reverse complement strand
GTGTTGGCCTGGTTGGACGGCCGGGCTTGACCGTCCGGCCCTGACTGGCGGGCGGCTCCGGAATCCGTCCCGAGACTCTCGAGGTCCGCGGCGGCGGGGCTCTGATCAGCGGGGCTTCGCCCATGAGAGTGTCGACCCCGTGATCACCTCACGCGCCAGCGGCGTCCAACTCCACATCACCTCCCTGCCGGACGGCCGGCTGGGGCCATCGGCCCGCGCTTTCGTCGACTGGCTCGAGGCCGCGGGCCAGAGTGTGTGGCAGGTGCTCCCAGTGTCCGTGCCCGACGAGCACCGATCTCCCTACAAGTCGCCCTCCGCGTTCGCCACCTCCCCGGCACTGCTCGAGCACCCCGACGCTGAGGTCACGGCAGCCGAGGTGGCCGCTTTCGCCGAACGCGAGGCGTACTGGGCGTCGTCGTGGACCGAGTTCGGCGGCGACCTGGCCGATCAGGTGCGCTTCGCCCGGGAGTGGGCGGACCTGCGGACGTATGCCGCCGACCGTGGTGTCCGGCTGATGGGTGACATCCCGATCTACGTCGCCCCGGACGGGGCCGACGAGCGGGCCTGGCCCCAGTTCTTCCGGGCCGACGCGGTCGCCGGCGTCCCGCCGGATGCCTATGCCGAGACCGGGCAGCTCTGGGGCAACCCGCTCTACCGCTGGGACGCCCTCGCGGATGACGGCTACCGTTGGTGGATCGAGCGGTTCCGGCGCAGCTTCGCGCTCTTCGACTACGTGCGCCTCGACCACTTCCGCGGGTTCGTTGACTTCTGGGCCATCCCCGCGGGTGCCCCGACAGCGATGGGCGGCCGCTGGGAGCGAGGACCTGGACGGGCACTCTTCGACGCCGCTACGGCAGAGCTCGGCGAGCTCCCGATCCTCGCCGAGGACCTGGGGGACATCGACGCGCCCGTCATCGCGTTGCGGCGCGCCCTGGGTCTACCCGGGATGGCGGTGCTGCAGTTTGGCTTCAACCCCCACGATCCGGCGAACACCCACCACCCGGCGCACCTCGAACGGGACCAGGTGGTCTACACCGGCACCCACGACAACGACACCGTGTGCGGCTGGTGGAGCGAGCTCCCGAACGCTTCGCGGGCCATGGTCCGGGATGCGGCCAAGGCATCCGGTGCCACCGCGGATCCGGACCGGGAGCCGTCGTGGGCACTGATCGAGATCGCGGTGACCGGGCCCTGCGAGCTGGCGATGATGCAGGCCCAGGACATCCTCGCCCTGGGCTCGGAGGCCCGGATGAACGCGCCGGGGATCGAGGGCGGCTGGAGCTGGCAGATGCAGGCAGGCGCCCTCACCGACGCGCACGCACGCCGACTGCGTGAGCTCACAGTGACCAGCCGCCGCTGCTGACCTGCCGCACCCACCCCAAGACCTGGCTCGGTCCCCAACGCGGGGCCACTCGACACGGGGCCACTCGACACGGGGCCACTCGAGATTGGCCACTCGAGATTGGCCACTCGACGCGGGGCCACTCGACGCGGGGTGACGTGACGCGGTTGGCTGGTGCCATGGACACCGACCACTGGAGACAACGGATCCGCGAGTTTGCCGAGGACCGGGAGTGGGCGCCCTTCCACACACCGAAGAACCTCGCCATGGCCCTGTCGGTCGAGGTGGCGGAGCTCGTCGAGATCTTCCAGTGGATGACGCCGGAGGAGTCCGCAGCAGTGCTGGCGGGGGAGCGCCGTCAGGACGTGCTCGACGAGGTGGCCGACGTGATGACCTACCTGCTCCGGATCGCCGACGTCCTCGACATCGATCTCGACGCGGCGATGACGAGCAAGGCCGCCCGCAACGCGCAGCGCTATCCGGTCGAGCTCTCCCGGGGCTCCAGCGCGAAGGCCCCGGGCGCCCCAGCGACGCCCTCCGCGCCGACGAGGCCCGAGCCGCTCGAGGTGACGGTCCCGGTGCTGGGCGTGGACGCCTGCGCAGCCGGCTGGGTGGGGGCGATCCTCGAGCCGGGAGCCGCACGCCCCCGGATCGTCGTCGCCGACACCATCGCCGTCCTGGTGGAGACCGTCCGGGAGTGGCTGGACATCCAGGTCGTCGGGATCGACATCCCCATCGGCCTGCCCGACGACTCGACCCGTCAGGCCGATGCCCTGGCCCGCGACGCGCTGCCGGGCAAGGCCGCGTCAGTCTTCCCGACGCTCACCCGACGTGCGTACGCGACGCCCAACCGGGCCGCCGCCGACGAGGTGAACCGCTCACTCTCGGGGCAGGGCGTGGGGGCACAGGCCTTCGCGCTGCGGGACAAGATCGTCGAGGTCGACACGTGGGTCCGGTCCCGACCGACACTGTCCGTGATCGAGGTGCACCCCGAGCTGTCCTTCGCCACGATGTCCGGAGCCCCGCTGGCCCCGAAGAAGAAGTCGGAGCAGGGACGGGCAGCCCGGCTGGCTGCGCTCGCCGCAGTGGGGATCGCCTCGCCGTCCACCCTCTCAGGCACGGGGTATGCCGCTGACGACGTCCTCGACGCCTGCGCGGTCGCGTGGACCGCCGCCCGGCACGGCTCCGGGCTGGCCCGGTCGCTGCCGGACCCGCCGGAGGTGTTCTCCGACGGGATCCCGGCTGCGATCTGGGCCTGAAGGTCGCCTCTGCCAGCTGTGTCTCAGTGGGCCAGGGCGCCCATCGGGTCCCAGGCGGGGAGCACGATGGGTGCCGTGGTCAGGGCCTGCTGCAGGTCCTCGGGCAGAGAATCCTTGCGGACCGCGATCTCGAAGACGTACTCGGCAAACCAGTTGTCGTTCATGGTGAAGAAGCCCTTGTCGCCCTTCTCGGTGCCCCAGCTGTTCTCGACGCGCCACCGCCGGGGGGCGTCGTCGAGCAGGTCGACGCCGGTGAAGAGCATCGCGTGGGTCATCATCGACTCGTGGTGCAGCAACCGGTCCGCCTTGGCCAGGTCGGGGGTGGTGGCATAGATCGAGGCGCGGTCGAAGAGCGCTGCGTCCCAGTAGCCGAGCTCCGACTGGGACATCTGACCGGTGTCGCAGCCGAACCACACCGGCTCCCCGCCGACGATCGACTCGGACGCGAGCTGCTTCATCAGGTCGGAGTGGACGTTGAGGTAGGTGACCGGCGGTGCTCCGACGACGTTGCCGAGGTGCTCGACCGTGAACGTCCGGCCGTAGGGGCTGGACGGCCGCGGGTCGTTGACGATGCACACGTACTCCTCGAGCGGCACGGTGACATAGGCCTCGGCGAACTCGTGCGGGTTCATCACCCCGTCGCGGTGGAAGCCCTTCTCCGTGTCCTTCCACTGCCAGATGAATGACTCCGGCGGCGTGCCGAGGTGGAGGCAGAGCAAGCGGTGGACGCTGGCGAGGGTCGCCTCCTTCAGCACGTCCAGTTCATCCGCACTCGCGCCGGCTGCGGCCTGGGCCCGCAGGTCGCGGGCCGCCTGGCGCAGGATCGACCCGAGGTCTCGGTTGAGGAAGTGGGTCAGGCCCGAACTCTTCGTCTCCGGCATCGCCGACTTCGGCACGAGCCCGTGCTTGACGACCAGGGCGACGAACATGTTCCACTGGCCGCCGTCCTCCGCGGGGGTCTGCAGCAGGTGCGCGACCGTGCGGTCGTCGACGTCCCGGTCCGCCGTGGCGAGGATCGACTCGAGCCAGTGGTTGGACTTCTCGAGCTTGTCCCAGAAGAGCAGGTAGTTCTGCGAGAACTCGAAGTCCTTGACCCCCAACTTCTTTGCTGCGCCGGCCCGCAGCAGGTTGGTGCCGGCGAACAGCCAGCAACGGCCGCTCTTGTCCTGCGACGTGGCGCTCCAGTCGTCGAGCAGGTTGGACACGGAGTGGTCGATGCTGGTGACGACCCGGCGGTCGAGCGCGATCTCGTCGACGGTGGTCGTCGTGATGGCGTTCTGCAGCAGGCGGGCGCTCGGATCCGCCTCGAACGCCTTCGTGAAGCGCTCGGTGAGGTCGGTGGGTAGATCGTTGGACATGCTGGCTCCTCGTTTGACTGGACCACTTCACTGTAGGCCGCTCACTGGGGTCTGCGAGGCCGGCTGAGGGGCGCTCAGGACACGCGGCGGGCCCGCAGCACCACATCCAGCGACGTGGTGCGCTCCAGCGCCGCTGGTGACGTGGCGGGCCCGGCCCGGCGTCAGGTCGGTCGCCTCGGTGACGAGGGCCGTGTTGGGGTGGCCGCTCCAGATGGGGTCGGACTCGGCATAGCGTGCGTCCCACTCCGCATCGCCCAGGGGGCCCGATCCGTGGTCGGGCATCCGGCGTTCGTGCGAGATGAGGTGGGCACATCGTCGGTCATGAGTCAAGTATCGGATGCCGCGGTGGGCGCCCTGTCCAAGAGGGGGCGCAGGGGCCTAGGGTGACGCCCAATTACCAACGGGAGGACTCCAATGAGACAGCGGATCGTGGCGCTCGTGATGGCGCTCGCCGTCGCGGTGGGGCTGGGTGCCTGCGGGTCCGGCGCGGCCGCCAGCGAGGTGAAGATCCTCCGGGTCGCGCTCAACCAGACCGAGACCCACCCGTCCTACATCGCCCTGGACCACCTGAGCCAGCGACTCGAGCAGCAGACCGACGGCCGGCTCCGGCTGGACATCTTCCCCAACGAGACGCTCGGGGCGCAGGCCGAAGTCCTCCAGCTGGTCAGCGACAACATCATCGACCTGGCGATCATCTCGACCCCGCAGATGGAGAACCTCAGCGCCGACTTCCGGGTGCTCGGCCTCCCGGGCGTCTTCGATTCCGTCGAGCACCAGATGCCGGTCGTGCACGACCCCGCGATCGTGGGCACGCTCTACACCTCGCTGGAGAGCAGCAACCGACTGACCGTCCTGGGGGGCCTCACCCAGGGAGCCCGGAACATCTACACCAAGAAGGAGCTGGGATCCCTCGCAGACCTGGCGGGGGTCAAGATCCGGGTCCAGGAGAGTGAGTTGCACCTGGCGATGATCAGGGCCTTGGGAGGCTCCCCGACCCCGATGGCCTACGGCGAGGTGTACACGGCGCTCCAGTCCGGTGTCCTGGACGGCGCCGAGAACAACGAGGTCTCCTACGTCACGCAGAAGCACTTCGAGGTGGCCCCCTACTACACCGACTCGCATCACCTGGTCGGTCTGGACTTCATGGTGGCCAGCACGGAGATGCTGGAGGGGCTCAGCCCCGCGGACCGGGCCCTGCTGAAGGCCGAGTGGATCAACACCTACAAGGAGCACACGCAGCTCTGGGCCGCCGCGACCGATCAGGCGATCGAGGACGCGAAGAAGGGTGGTGCGACCTTCACCCACCTGGATCAGGACGAGATCCGGGCCCGCCTCAAACCACTGGCCGAGGAGTATCTGACCACTCCTGCGCAGCGTGAGATGTATTCGAAGATCCGGGCGGCAGCCGGCGATGAGGAGGGTTCGAGGTGAACACGATCAAGCGTGGCTTGGACGCTGTGCTCCGGGTGGTGTCGGTGGCGCTGTTCGCGCTGTTGGTCGTCATCGTGGTCTGGCAGGTGTTCAGCCGACAGGTGCTGAACACGCCGAGCGCCTGGACCGAGGAAGCGGCGCGCTACACGTTCGTGTGGGTCGGCCTCTTCGCCATCGCCCTGGTGTTCTCCGAGCGGGGCCACGTCGCGGTTGACTTCGTGGTCACCAGGCTTGCCACGAGGGCGCAGAAGGTCGTGGCGGTCTTCGTGCAACTGTGCATCATCGCGTTCGCGCTGATGGTCCTGGTGTATGGCGGCTGGCGGGCCTCGCGCGGGGCCTGGGGGCAGTCGTTGAGTGCCCTGCCCACCCAGGTCGGGGTGATGTACCTCGTGATGCCGATCACCGGGCTGATGATCGCCTTCTACGGCGTCTACCACCTGCTGGCCATCCTCCGAGACGACGAGGACGCCATCAAGGCCGACCTCGACCCTCAGGTGGTGTGACCGATGGACCCCATCGCCCTGGCCGCCACCGTCCTGGTCGCCACGATCGCCCTGGGCATCTTCTTGTCGGTGCCGATCGCCGTCAGCATCGGGCTCGGTTCGTTCCTCGCTGCGGTCGTGCTGCTCGACTTCGACAAGGCGGCGCTGGTCTCGGCCCAGCGCCTCTTCACCGGGATCAACTCGTTCACCTTGCTGGCCATCCCCTTCTTCGTCCTGGCCGGGGTGCTGATGAACACCGGTGGCATCGCCGGTCGACTCATCGACGCAGCCAAGGTGATGGTGGGCCGGATGCCGGCCAGCCTGGCGCAGACCAACGTCGTGGCCAACGCGATGTTCGGCGCCGTCAGCGGCGCGGCCGTGGCGGCTGCGGCCGCGATCGGCACCGTGATGACCCCACGGATGGAGGCCGAGGGGTATCAGAAGCCGTGGGCGACCGCGGTCAACGTCGCGTCAGCTCCGGCGGGCATGCTCATCCCCCCGAGCAACACCTTCATCGTCTACTCCCTCGTGAGCGGCGCCTCGATCAGCGCCCTCTTCGTCGCCGGGGTCATCCCGGGCCTGATCTGGGTCAGCGCCTGCATGGTCGTGGTCCTGTTGACCTACCGCAAGTTCAGCAACCCGGCGCAGGCCGAACGGCTCCGGGTGGGCCAGCAGCTGAAGGTCATCTGGCGGGCCGTCCCGTCCCTGCTCATGATCATCATCGTCATCGGCGGCATCATCGGCGGGATCTTCACGGCCACCGAGTCCTCGGCGATCGCGGTGGTCTACTGCATGATCCTCGGCTTCGCCTACCGTCAACTGAAGGTCGCCCAACTGCCCGGCATCCTGCTCGAGGCCGCCCGCACGACGGCGATCATCATGCTGCTGGTCGGGGTCTCGACGGCCCTGTCCTTCGTCATGTCCTTCTCGCACATCCCGGGTGCGGTCTCCGACCTCCTGCTCGGCATCTCTGACCGGCCGGCGATCATCCTGTTCGTCATGCTCGTGGTCCTGCTCGTCGTCGGCACGTTCATGGACCCGACCCCCGCGATCCTGATCTTCACCCCGATCTTCCTCCCGGTGGTGATGGGCTTCGGGATGGACCCGGTCCACTTCGGGACGATGATCGTCTTCGCGCTGTGCATCGGGGTGATCACCCCACCGGTCGGCAACGTGCTCTTCGTCGGAGCCCGGGTCGCCGGGATCGGCATCGAGCCGGTCATCGCCCGGCTCGGCTGGTTCCTCATCTCCCTCTTCGTGGGCCTGCTGCTCGTGACCTACCTCGAGTCGCTGTCGCTCTGGCTGCCGGGAGTGTTCGGCGTGCTCTCCGATTGACCTGGGGCGGCCGGGTCGCGACCGTCGGGGCCGCTCGTCGGCGCGATGGGGCTGGCGTCAGCCTCCGAGCGGAGGCGGATCCCCCTGGAGCAGGACGAGCGAGCGGGCCGCGACGGTGACCGTGTCCGCCGCGAACGGTCGGGACTGGGTGGGTGGGGTGGCAGCCGTGTCCACCACCACGCCCCACGTACGTTCCGAGGCGGCGGCGGGCAGGGTGAATTCCAGCGGTTCCCACCAGGCGTTGAGCAGGAGGAGGAACTGGCAGTCCGTCTCACGCTGCTCGCCGGGGGAGGTGAGGTGGGCAGACAGGGCGCGGGTGAAGTCGGCGGCCCAGTCCTCGTCCCGCATCACCGCCCCGTCGGGCCGGTGCCACGCGATCTGCTCGCTGCCATAGGTTGGTCCGCGGAAGGCCGGGTGGGAGCGACGCAGCCGGATCAGGTCCGCCACGAAGTCGACGTCGGCCGCGTCGCCGTCCCAGGCCAGCCACGACAACGGGCCGTCCTGGCAGTAGGCGTTGTTGTTGCCGCCCTGGGTGCGACCGAGCTCGTCACCTCCGAGCAGCATCGGGACCCCGGCGGACAGGAGCAGGGTGGCGATGAAGTTGCGACGCTGCCGGCACCGCAGGGCCACGATCGCGGGGTCGCTGCTCGGGCCCTCGGCCCCGCAGTTCCAACTGCGGTTGTCATCGGTCCCACCACCGTCACCCGGGTTGGCCTCGTTGTGCTTCCCGGAATAGGAGACGAGGTCGGTCAGGGTGAAGCCGTCGTGGCAGGTGACCAGATTGATGGACGCGCTCGGGCGTCGACCGTCGTGGCCGAAGAGATCGCTCGACCCGGCGAGGCGGGTCGCGAGGTCCGCGATCGTGCCGGGTACCCCGCGCCAGAAGTCGCGCGCGGTGTCGCGGAAGCGGTCGTTCCACTCACTCCAGCCGGGCGGGAAGTGGCCCTCCTCGTACTCGCCCCCGGCATCCCACGGCTCTGCGATGAGTTTGATGTCGCACAGCACGTCATCCTCGGCCACGGCGCGCAGGAACGCGCCGTGGACCTCGAAGGAGACGTCTCCGCGACCCAGGGCCGCAGCCAGGTCGAAGCGGAAGCCGTCGACGTGCAGGTCCTGCGCCCAGTGGCGCAGTGAGTCGAGGATCAACGCCAAGGCGGGATCACGGTGGGCGTCCAGGGTGTTGCCGACGCCGGTGTCATCGACGTAGTGGCGTGGGTCGGACTGAAGTCGGTAGTAGGCGGCGTTGTCGAGGCCCCGGAAGCACACGGTCGGCCCCTCGGCGGTTCCCTCGGCCGTGGGGTTGTAGACGACGTCCAGGATCACCTCGAGGCCAGCGGCGTGCAGCGCCTTGACCATGGCCTTGAACTCGGTGACCACGGCTGTCCCGGTGCTGGTGGCATACGCCTCGTGGGGGGCGAAGAAGCCGATCGACTGGTAGCCCCAGTAGTTGGTCAGTCCGGCCCGGACGAGGAACTCGTCGGGCAGGAAGCGGTGCACCGGCAGCAACTCGACCGCGGTGACGCCCAGCCCGGTCAGGTGCGCGAGAGCGGCCGGGTGGGCGAGGCCCGCATAGGTGCCGCGCAGGTCCTCGGGAACCGCCTCGAGCAGTCGGGTGAAGCCGCTGACGTGGGTCTCGTAGATGACTGAGTCGGCCAACGCGACGCCCGGCCGATCGTCCGCACCCCAGTCGAAGTCGTCGTCGACCACGACTGATCGTGGCACGAACGGTGCGGAGTCGGTGTCGTTGCGATGGTCCGGCTGTCCGGGCAGGTGCCCGAAGACGGCCGGGTCCCAAGCGATCTCACCGGTGATCGCCTCCGCACGGGGGTCGAGCAGCAGCTTGGCGTGGTTGCACCGCAACCCCGCGGCCGGTGACCACGGTCCGTCGACCCGATAGCCGTAGTGCTGCCCGGGTCGCACCCCGGGGGCATGCACGGCCCAGACGTCACCAACCGTGCGTTGCATCGGCACGCGGGCCTCGACCCCTGAGGGGTCGAAGAGGCACAAGTCGACCGCCGTGGCCACGGCGCTGAACACGCCGAAGGTGGCTCCCGCATCGTCCACGTGAACCCCGAGGACTGGTCCGCCACTCTGCGCCATCATCGCCTCCTCCGGCCCGGTCGTGCCTCCTGCGAGCGTAGCCCCCGGGGTGCTCGCCAGACCTGCCGCGGGAGGGCCCGGCTGGGTTAGGTTGGCAGCATGCGAGTGACGCACCTCGGACACGCCTGCCTGCTCATCGAGATGGCCGACCGTCGGATCCTGCTCGACCCCGGGAGCTTCTCCCACGGATTCGAGGACCTGCGGGATCTCGACGCGATCCTGGTCACCCACCAGCACGCGGACCACTTCGATGACGCGAGGGTTGCGGCGCTGATCCGGGCCAACCCGGGCACCCCGGTCCATACGGACCCGGCGACCGCCGACCTCCTGAGAGCCGAAGGGCTGGAGGCGATCCCAACGCGACAGGGTGAGGAATTCGCTGTTGGGGACATCGCGATCAGCCCGGTGGGGGAGCTGCACGCCTTCATCAATTCGAAGGTGCCCGCCATCACCAACCTCGGCTTCGTCCTGCGGGCGGCCGGCGAGCCGTCACTCTTCC
>JBDTAU010000103.1:0-4262 GCA_039924465.1 Dermatophilaceae bacterium | reverse complement strand
ACCGACGCGGTGGCACGCCCCCCGCACCTACAACGCTCACACCACCAACGAGGAGATGCTGGGCCTCTACTGAGCCCCTCTTCCACCGACTCAACGGCGAGTCGACTTGAGCACTAAGGGTTCCGATCACATCGATCGGGGCCCTTTTTCATGTCCAGCGCCGTGGCGGAGGGCGTGGGATTCGAACCCACGATGGGCTATGAACCCATAGCGGTTTTCAAGACCGCCGCACTAGGCCACTATGCGAGCCCTCCCAGTGCCCCGAAGTCTAGTGGTGGGGGGAGCCGTGCTCGAATCCAGCGGCGACTGGACCGACCAGAACCGGCTGGCTGGCGGGGTCAGATGTAGATGGCGGGGTCAAGCCAGTCGTTGGCCGTGTCCCGCTTCGGGAAGCGGGCCACCGCCGGGATGCCGGTCGCGACCGCGCCGGTCGGGACGTCCTTGACGACCACGGCGTTGGCGCCGATCTGCACGTCGTCACCGATCTCGATCGCTCCGAGCAGTCGCGCGCCCGCCCCGATCGTGACCCGGCTACCCACCGTGGGGTGCCGCTTCACCCGCGCCAGGGACCGTCCGCCGAGGGTCGCGCCGTGGTAGAGCATGACGTCGTCACCGGTCTCGGCGGTCTCCCCGATCACCACCCCCATGCCGTGGTCGATGAAGAAGCGTCGCCCCAACGTGGCCCCCGGATGGATCTCGACGCCGGTCGCGAATCGGGTGAACTGCGCCAGCAACTGGGCGGGCAGCTGACCTCCGGGGGCGCCCCACAGCGCGTGGATGCCCCGATGCGCCCAGACCGCGTGCAACCCGGGCGAGGTGAGCGCCACCTCAAGACGAGAGGTGGCCGCTGGGTCCTTCGCCATGGCGGTGTCGAGGTCTTCGGCCACTCGACTGGCCAGCAGGCGGACGAAGCCGAGCGGACCGGTCTCCGAGCCCGTATGCCGCTGAGCATCCTCCGCGTCGACCCCCGGCACCAGCGTCAGTGGAGGTTTGGTGCTCTGGTGCATCACGCCCGGCCTCGATCCATCACTCACGCCTTGGGTCATTGGGTCAAGCCCTCGAAGAGGACCGTCGACAGGTACCGCTCCCCGAAGTCGGGGGCGATGACCACGATCGTCTTGCCCTTGTTGTCCGGTCGCTGCGCGACCTGGGCGGCCGCGGCGAAGGCAGCGCCACCGGAGATGCCGATGAGCAGGCCCTCCTCCGTCGCTGCTCGCCGTGCGTACGTGATGGCGGTCGCGGCGTTGATGTCGATGACCTCGTCGTAGATCTCCCGGTCCAGGATCTCCGGCACGAAGTTGGCCCCGAGGCCCTGGATCTTGTGGGGACCGGCCGCGCCGCCGTTGAGGATCGCTGACTCCTCGGGCTCGACCGCGATGATCTGGACGCTTGGCTTGCGTTCCTTCAGGACCTGCCCCACGCCCGTGATGGTCCCACCAGTCCCGATGCCGGCCACGACGATGTCGACCTGCCCGTCCGTGTCCTTCCAGATCTCCTCGGCGGTGGTCCGACGGTGGATCTCGACGTTGGCGGGGTTGGCGAACTGCTTGGCCAGGACCCCGCCGCGCTCCTTGGCGATCTCGTCAGCCTTGTCGACGGCCCCCTGCATCCCCGTCGCAGGATCCGTCAGGATCAGCTCGGCACCGTAGGCGCGCAGCAGGGCGCGGCGCTCGAGCGACATGGACGAGGGCATGGCCAGCACCACGTCGTAGCCACGAGCCGCACCGACCATCGCGAGCGCGATCCCGGTGTTGCCCGAGGTGGCCTCAACGATCGTGCCACCGGGCTGCAGGTCCCCACTGGCCTCGGCCGCGTCGATGATGGCGACCCCGATGCGGTCCTTGACCGAGTTGGCCGGGTTGTAGAACTCGAGCTTGGCCGCCACGATCGCCTCGGCGCCGTCAGTGATCTTGTTGAGTCGGACCAACGGCGTATTGCCGATCAGTGCGGTGACGTCGTCATAAATTCGCATGCAGGGCTCCCTCTGGGCGGATCTGGAAATGGACGGGTCGTGGTGGGTGCCGGTGGTGGAGGAGACCGAGCGGGCCACCTTCACGACAACTGCTGTCAGGTTATGCATATTCCAACATGCCGTTATCGGTTGTCCACCGTGCGATCAGCGGCCGAGGGTCGACGGAGGGGGCGCCAGCAGGTCGGCGGGATGCTCGGCACACCGCGAGAGGCGTCACACTGCTGAGCATCAGATCAGTGGGTCAGTAGACTCCCGGCCATGACTGCCCTACAGATCGTTGCGATCGTCATCTGCCTGACGGTGACCGCCGTCGCGGTGGCGCTGCTGGTCAAGACCATCAACCACTTCATCGCGACCTTCAAGGTCGGGCAGCCGGAGAATCGCACCGACAACCCCGGCGCGCGGACCACCACCTTGATCCGCGAGTTCCTCGGCCACACGAGGATGTCGCGCCTCCCGGTCGTCGCGGTCGCGCACTGGTTCACGATGATCAGCTTCGGAGTGCTGTTCCTCACCTTGGTCAACGCCTTCGGACAGCTCTTCAAGCCCGATTTCCAGCTGCCGATCATCGGACACTTCCCGCCCTTCGAGTGGGTCACCGAGTTCTTCGCCTGGGCCGGCTTCCTCGGGATCCTCCTCCTGATGGCCATCCGGCAGAAGAATCACCCTCGCTCGGCCACCGGCGAAAAGGGCCGTGACAGCAGATTCTTCGGGTCGACCTGGTGGCAGGCCTACTACGTCGAGTTCACGATCCTCGGCGTCGTGATCTGCATCCTCGCGCTGCGTGGCCTCGAGTACGCCCTCGGCCAGAGCACCGGGTCCGACACCGCGACGCTGCTGCACTTCCCGATGACCGCCTGGCTCGGCGGCATGTTCGACGGCATGTCGATCGCCTCCCTCGAGAACGTCATCGTCATCGTGGCCGCCGTCAAGATCCTCATCTCGTTCGCCTGGATGATCACCATCGCGCTCACGCCGACGATGGGGGTCGCCTGGCACCGCTTCCTCGCCTTCTTCAACATCTTCTTCAAGCGGCACGCCGACGGCCGCACCAGCCTGGCGGAGCTGCAGCCGATCAAGGTCAACGGTGAGCCGATCGACTTCGAGAACATCGAGGAGCTGGACGAGGACGCCCCGCTCGGAGTCGGCAAGGTCGAGGACTTCACGTGGAAGGGACTGCTCGACTTCACCACCTGCACGGAGTGCGGCCGCTGCCAGAGCCAGTGCCCGGCCTGGAACACGGACAAGCCACTCTCGCCCAAGCTGCTCGTCATGACCCTGCGCGACCACGCCTTCGCCAAGTCCCCGTGGCTGCTGGCCTCCGAGGAGGTCCGGGCCTCCGGCGAGGGCCTGCCCGACAGCGCCAAGGCCGCAGCCTCGGTCGAGCAGCTCGTCGGCCCCACCGGCTACGACAGCACTGACCATCGCACCGCCTACAACCCGCACGGTCCCGGCGCCGTCATCGACGACGACGCCCTCTGGGCGTGCACGACGTGTGGCGCCTGCGTCGAGCAGTGCCCGGTCGACATCGAGCACGTCGACGCCATCGTCGACATGCGCCGCTACAAGGTCCTCATCGAGTCGGCCTTCCCTGCCGAGCTCGGGGGGTTCTTCAAGAACCTCGAGAAGAACGCCAATCCGTGGGGGCTCGCGCCGCGACTGCGGATGGACTGGGCCAAGGACCTGCCCTTCGACGTGCCACAGGTCGGAGTGGACGTCGAGAACCTCGACGACATGGACTACCTCTTCTGGGTCGGCTGCGCGGGAGCCTATGAGGACCGGGCGACGAAGACGACCCGGGCCGTCGCGGAGCTGCTCAACCTGGCCGGCGTGAAGTTCGCCGTGCTCGGCGACGGTGAGTCCTGCACCGGCGACCCGGCCCGCCGAGCGGGCAACGAGTTCCTCTTCCAGATGTTGGCCCAGCAGAACGTCGAGACCTTCAAGGAGGTCGGGGCGACCAAGATCGTGGTCACCTGCGCCCACTGCTTCAACACGATCAAGAACGAGTACCCGCAGCTCGGCGGCCACTACGAGGTGCTGCACCACACCCAGCTGCTCAACAAGCTCGTCCGCGAGAAGCGACTCACCCCGGTGGCCCGACCCGGCGAGGTCGAAGCCACGGGCGCCGCCTCCACCGGCAGCAAGGTCACCTATCACGACCCGTGCTACCTCGGTCGGCACAACCAGGTCTATGCACCGCCGCGGGAGCTGCTCCAGATCCTCCCCGGTGTCGAGTACGCCGAGATGCCGCGCAACCGCGAGAAGTCGTTCTGCTGCGGTGCCGGCGGCG
>JBDTAU010000102.1:0-3765 GCA_039924465.1 Dermatophilaceae bacterium | reverse complement strand
CCATGGACGTCACGGCACCTGGCACCCTGACCGCGACGGCCCTGGCCGACGCCGTCTCGGCTGTCGAGGGCACGGTCGTGTTCGCGTCCCCCGCGGCGTTGCGCAACGTGGTGGCCACGGCCCACGGACTCACGGCAGAGCATCGTCGCGCCCTGATGGGCGTGCGGCTGCTCATGTCCGCAGGGGCACCCGTACCGGCCTCCCTGCTGCGGGAGATGAGCGAACTGCTGCCCGCCGCCGAGGCACACACCCCCTACGGCATGACCGAGTGTCTCCCCGTGGCCGACATCTCCCTCGTTGAGATCGAGACGCTGGGGACCGATGACGGGGTCTGTGTCGGCCACCCGGTGGCAGGGGTGAGCATCTCTGTCAGCGCGCTCGATCCTGACGGTCGCGCCGTCGGGGACCCCACCTCGACACCGGGTGTCACCGGCGAGGTGTGCGTGGCGGCGGCACACCTGAAAGACCGCTATGACCAGCTGTGGGCCACCGAGCGGGCCAGCCGCCGCAACCCCGGCTGGCACCGCACTGGCGACGTCGGGCATCTCGATGACGACGGCCGCCTCTGGGTGGAGGGACGACTCGTGCACGTCGTGACCGGTCCCACCGGGCCGGTCACGCCCGTCGGCCCGGAACAGCGCGTCGAGAGACTTCCCCAGGTGGCCATGGCCGCCCTCGTGGGCGTCGGACCTGCCGGCACCCAACAGACGGTGCTCGTGGTCGTGCGGTCCGGGACCGCGCCGCCCGGCTCGGCCCGCGACGGGCTCGCCGACCCCGACCTGTCGGCAGCCGTCCGCGCAGCGGCCGGGGTTCCCGTCGCAGCGGTGTTGGTCGCTCGAGCGTTGCCGGTCGACATCCGGCACGCCTCCAAGATCGATCGCGAGCGCGTATCCGCCTGGGCGACAGCGGTGCTGGCCGGTCGACGAGCAGGGCGTCCGTGAAGGTTCTCGTCACCGGGGCCAGCGGCATGCTGGGGCGACAGACGGCGCTGGCGCTTGCCGCCCGCGGTGACGACGTGACGGTGCTCCAGCGGCATCCTTCAGGCCTGCCCCTGCTCGAGGTGCTCGCCGACGTGGCCGACCGTGACGCGGTGGCCGCCGCCGTCGCGGGGCACGAAGCCGTCGTCCACCTCGCTGCCAAGGTGAACGTCACCGGTCGCTGGGCGGACTACGAGCGGGCCAACGTGCAGGGCACCGCGTCGGTGGTCCAGGCGTGCACGGCGGCCGGAGTCGGCGCACTGGTACACGTCTCGTCGCCGTCCGTCGCCCACGCCGGGGCCTCCCTCGTCGGGGTCGGGGCCGAGGTCGCAGACCCGGTCAACGCCAGGGGACACTACGCCCGCAGCAAGGCCCATGCCGAGCAGATCGCTCTCGGCAGCGATGGTGACACCCTTGCGGTGGTCGCGATCCGGCCCCACCTGGTGTGGGGCCCGGGCGACACCCAGCTCGTGGGGCGCCTCGTCGAGCGGGCTCGCAGTGGGCGCCTGCCCATCATCGGTTCGGGTGCCGCCCTCATTGACAGCACCTATGTCACCAATGCCGTCGATGCCCTCGTCGCCGCCGTCGACCACTGCCAGGAGGCGCACGGGCAGGCCCTCGTCGTGAGCAACGGCGAGCCGCGGCCGATCGGCGAACTGATCGCCGACATCTGCCGCGCGGCCGGCGCCCCGCCACAGACGCGTCACGTGCCCTATCCTGCTGCCGCACTGTTCGGGGCCCTGGTCGACACGATCTGGGCGACGCGGCTCGCGCTGCCGTTCGGCGGGTTCCCCGGCGACCCGCCCCTCACCCGCTTCCTCGCCGGGCAGCTGTCGACCGCCCACTGGTTCGATCAGCGACGCACCCGCGCGCTGCTGCGCTGGTCGCCCACGGTGAGCATCGATCAGGGGCTCGTCGAGCTGGCCGACTCCCTTCGCACCACTTGACCGTCTGCTCGACATCCACTAACCATTCCGTTTTGCCCCGGTCGAAGACGAGGTTCTCAGAGGTCCGCACATCCGAGGTAGGTGCGCGGCCGTCCAAGGCCCTGCCTAGCTAGAGTGCTCGCGTGAGCACCGACGCGCCCTTCCACCTCGATCCCGACTCGTCCGCGTTCTATCGCCGCCTCGACGAGCACACCTTCGCCCCGACCCTGCACGCTCAGGGGGCCTGGCGCGACGACGAGCAGCACATGGCCCCGGTCAGCGGCATCCTCACCCACGCCATCGACCTGCACGAGCCGCGGGACGGGCTGCAGCTGTCGCGAATCAGCTTCGACATCCTCGGCATGATCCCGGCCCGCCCCTTCACCATCGAGGTGGCGACCACCCGTCCGGGCCGCACCATCGAGCTGGTCGAGGCGACCATGGTCGTCGACGGCCGGGCGGTCGTGCGGGCCAACGCCTGGCGCCTGGCCACCAGCGACACCTCGCAGGTGGCCGCCGTCGAACTCGACCCGATGCCGGATCCGGAGCAGTTCCCAGAGTGGGACGGAATGAAGGTGTGGAACGGCGGCTACATCGCTGCGCTGCAGTGCCGAGCCGACCCGCTGCGCCGGCCGGGGAAGACGCGGACCTGGCTCCGGTCCGGCTCTGCGCTGCTCGAGGACGAGGCGTGCTCACCCTCCGCGGACCTGATCCGCGTCGTCGACACCGCCAACGGCATCGGTGTGCGGGTCTCACCCCTCGAATGGGCCTTCCCCAACATCGACCTGACCATCCACCTGTTCCGCGAGCCCATCCCCGGCTGGGTCGGCTTCGACACGCGGGTCTCGTTCGGTCCGGACGGCGTCGGTCTGACGTCATCCACCCTGCACGACGAGCAGGGGCCGGTCGGACGGGCGGAGCAGATCCTTACCGTCCGCAAGCTGCCGACCGCCTGAAAGCACCTGCGGCGCAAGAGGACACGTCCGTATGCCGCTGGGCTCAGCGGCATACGGACGGCGTCGTCAGCGGGCGCCCGGGTCAGCCCCTCGTCAGTTTGTCGACCTGCTTGGTGGCCCTGGCCAGGGCCACGTGGCCCCGGGCCTGCTCACGCTTCAGCAGCAGGTCCTCAGTGGTCGTCTGCTCGCCGGCAGCCGCAGCAGCGTCAGCAAGCTCGTGCAACCGCGCGATGACCACGACCGTGTCCTGGAACTCGCCCAGGCTCTCGGTCACCTTCTCCCACTGCGAAGCCATCTGTCGTGATCCGTGGTCGGGAACGGCATCGAGGACCTGGTGGGCGTAGCGGGCGGCCTTGGCCTTCTTGCGGACGTCGTGGAGCAGGTGCAGTCGGCGGGCTTCGTCGTGTTCCGTGGCAGCCGCCTCGCGGGCCTGCTCCACCTGGCGCTCCACCCTGTGCACGAGTGGGGGCAGCTGCGCCGCGGCCGGACGAGCAGCTCGGGGGTGGAGTGGCGGATGCCGCAGGAGCTGCACCGCTGACTCCATCAGGATGGCCATCCGCTCGGAGTTGAGGGCATGGACGAGCACCTCGTGGGCGGCGCTGTGGTCGGCCGTGAGACGCCCAGCAAGGCGATGACGGGCATCGCCGACGATCTGATCGGGCCGCAGCGTCTCCAGATCCCCCATGATGCGGGCCCGCATCACCTCGGCGTCACGCGGCCCCCCGAGCATCTCAGCGAGCCAGCGCACTTGCACCGCAAAGGGATCGGTGATGTCTCGGTCGAGCAGGCGGCGGAAGCTGCGCAGCGCGCTGCGCAACTTACGGGTGGCCACCCGTGCCTGGTGGACCGCGTCCGGCTCGTCACGACGCACGTCGCCCTCGAGTCCCTGCACGGCCCCGATCTGGC
>JBDTAU010000101.1:0-8170 GCA_039924465.1 Dermatophilaceae bacterium | reverse complement strand
GAGACCATGACGCCCTGCAAGGGGATGTAAGACCCGTCGTAGGGGACCTGGGTCATGCTCGGGACGAACCAGAAGCTCAGGAAGACCCCGGTCAGGAGGCAGATGATCATCGAGTACATCGCGATCTCGCCCAGCATGAAGGACCAGTGGTCGGGGAAGACCTTCTTCATCAAGGGGCTGATGCCCTTGGCCCCGCCGCTCCGGTCGTCCAGCCAGCCGGCGAGACCGCCGAGGGGCTTGGTCGCTGCTTGTTTCTGCGACGCAGCCTGGTCACCGGCGCGCAGCCCTTCGGCTGCCCGGGTCTGCTCCGTGGTGCTCATGCGCGCTCCCAGAAACTCGGCCCGACGGGCTCGTGGAACCCTTCGGGTGCGACGAGGTAACCCGCGTCGTCAACGGTGATCTTGAGCTGCGGCAGGGGCCGCTTGGCCGGTCCGAAAATGACTTTGCAGTCTTCGGTGAGGTCGAAGGTCGACTGGTGGCACGGGCACAGCAGGTGGTGTGTCTGCTGCTCGTAGAGGCCCACCGCGCAGCCGACGTGCGTGCAGACCTTGGAGTAGGCGACGACTCCGTCGACGCCCCAGTCCTTGGCCTTCTGGACGCGGATCTCGTCGGGGTTCAGGCGGATCAGGATGACCGCGGCCTTGGCCTCCAGGACGTGCTTGCGCTCGTCAATGTAGGTCTGCAACGTCTCGGGCATCACGTGGAAGACCGAGCCGTTGGTCACGTCGGAGAGCTTGATCGGGGTCATCTCTGGGTCGCGCATCAACCGGATCGGCTTGCCGCCGTTTCCCTTGACGTCCCAGATCGTCTCCGACAACTCGTCGTGGGGGAGCGGCCCGAGGGAACCGACGAGTTGCAGCCCCAACGGAAGCGCGAAGAGGCCGAGCGCGCCGCCGAGCGAGTACTTGATCACTGGACGCCGGTTCATCTGGGTCGACTCGACACCCGCGCCGACGACCTCGGCCGCCTGGGCACGGTCCTCCTCCGGGGACGCCTGTAGGTGGCGCTCCTCGGACACCTCTTCATCCGACATCAGCGTCTTGGCCCAGTGGATGGCACCGACACCGATGAAGAAGAGGGAGAAGCCGAGGGAGAGGCCGAGGGCGATGTTCTGGGTCTTGGTCTTGCCGACGCCCGGGAGGAACATCGTGGCCTCGTCGCGGATCCCGAAATAGGCCACGATGAAGGCCAGGGTAGCGAGCATGGAGAGGCCGAAGAAGGTGGCCACCTGCCGCTCGTAGCGCTTGGCGGCCTTGGGGTCGTTGTCCCCGGCCCGATGGATGTGGGGAGGCAGACCGGGGTTGACGAACTGGTCATCCGCCGATCGCGGCACCAACGTGCCCGCACCGGAAACGGGTACGACGGACCCGGCTCCCGGCTGCTCGTTCTCGTTGTCGTTCATCGGGTCGTCCTGTCGTTCGTGAGCGGGACAGTGGTGCGAGGGAGAGCGCTCATGCTGCCTTCTTGCCGAGCCAGACGCAGCAGCCGATCAGGATGCCCAGTGCGACGGTCCAAACGAAGGCGCCCTCGGTGACCGGCCCCAGGTTGCCGAGGGTCAGACCGCCGACGTTCGTCTCGTTGTTGATCTCGTGCAGGTAGGAGATCACCTTCTGCTTGGACTCAGGCGTCAGGTTGGTGTCGCTGAAGACGGGCATCGACTGTGGGCCGGTCTCCATCGCCTCGTAGATGTGCTTCCCGGAGATGTCGGTCAGGGCGGGGGCGTACTTGCCGCGGGTCAGCGCACCGCCAGCGCCGGCGAAGTTGTGGCACATGGCGCAGTTGACGCGAAAGATCTCGCCGCCTTCGGCGATCGCGGCGTTGTTGGCCGTACCAGCCTCGAGCGGGGTCGTGTATTTTTCACTCGGAACGCTCGGGCCGGGGCCGAGCGCCGCGACGAAGGCTGCCATCGACGCGATCTGGTCGTCGTCGAACTTGATCTTCTCCTGGCGCGGTGCCTGCACGTTGGGTGCGGTCATCGGCATCCGACCGGTGCCGACCTGGAAGTCGACAGCTGCGGCACCGACACCGACGAGCGACGGGCCCGACGCGGTCCCTTGCGCATTGACGCCGTGGCAGGTGGCGCAGTTGGCGATGAAGAGGTCCTTGCCCTGCTCGACCGAAGCGGCCGAGACGGCTGAGGCGTTGGCCTGCTTGGGCGCGAGCAGCGAGTAGATCCCGCCGGTCAGCATGAGCCCGAGCAGGACGAGCACCACGATGGCAGCGGGATGCCTGCGTCGGGCAGCCAAGGCGTTCACAATGAGGTCCTGTCGTCCGTGGGGAGAGGGCGGGGGAAAGTCACAGTTCTCAACTACTTCAAGATGTAGATCGTGGCGAACAGGGCGACCCACACCACGTCGACGAAGTGCCAGTAGTAGGACGTCACGACTGCGCCCATCTCGTTGGCTTTCGTGTAACGGCGGGTCGTGAAGGTGCGGGCGATGATGAGCAGGAAGGCGATCAGGCCACCGGTGACGTGGATGCCGTGGAAGCCGGTTGCCATGTAGAAGACCGAGCCGTAGGCGTCCGAGGACAAGGTGATGCCCCCGTGGGTCATCTCGGCGTACTCCATGACCTGGCCGGAGATGAAGAACGCGCCGAAGAGATAGGTCAGGACATACCACTCCCGCATCCCCCAGCTCTTGATCTGGTGGAGCTTGCCGGTACGGGCCTTCTGCCCGTCCTCGGCCTTCCACACACCGAGCTGACACCACACGGAAGAGATCACCAGCACGGTCGCGTTGATCGCGGCGAACGTGACGTTGAGCTTGGGGGTCGATTCAGCCCACAGGTCAGTCCGGACCGACCGGAGTTGGAAGTAGACCGCGAAGAGCCCGGCGAAGAACATGAGTTCGCTCGCCAACCAGACGATGGTGCCCACCGCGACCATGTTTGGTCGGGTCGCTGGTCCGGTGCCCGTAGGGGTCGCCATGGTGCTTGAAGGTATCGCCGATGCAGTCGCCACGACGGTCATTATTCCCACATTCCCGTCCGAGTGGGTGAGGCACCCCCCTTTTTGTCATCAGGTGAGCGTGATTTCGTTACTTTTCGGAGTGTCGCGCCCCTCCGTGAGGCCTGCGGGTGGACCGTCATGCCGCCCGGTAGCATCAACCCATGACCGCTACGAACGCCTCTTCGGCCGACACCCCGGCAGCCCTCCCCCAGGGCAGGGGCACCGACCTGCACCGGGTCAGCATCCTGCTCTACAGCGACGATTTCACGACGCGGGATGCGGTGCGTGCCGCTGTCGGTCGGCGCCCCGCCAAGGACGTTGAGGTGCGTCAGTGGCACGAGTGCGCCACGCACGCGGCGGTAGTCAGTGCCGTCGAGTCCGAGTCCTTCGACATCCTGATCCTCGACGGGGAGGCCGCCAAGGTGGGCGGCATGGGACTGGCCCGACAGTTGAAGAACGAGATCTTCGATTGCCCGTCGATCATCGTCCTGACCGGGCGTCCACAGGACAGTTGGCTCGCGGCCTGGTCCCAGGCCGACCTCGCCGTCCCGCACCCCTTGGACCCGATCTCGTTGACCGCGGCCGTGGCGACGCTGGCGCGATCCGTGCCTCTGACGGACTGAGTCGTGTCGCCGGAGCACTCGAGCACCTGGCCCTCTGTTCTAGCCGAACTCATCGCGGGACGCGACCTCGATCGTGGGGCCACTGAGTGGGCCATGTCCCAGATCATGGCCGGGGAGGCGACTTCCGCGCAGATCGCCGGGTTCCTCATCGGGCTGCGGGCCAAGGGTGAGAGCGTCGAGGAGATGCACGGGCTCGCCGAGCAGATGCTGGCCCACGCCCACCGCATCGAGGTGCCCGAGCCGAGCCTCGACATCGTCGGCACCGGGGGCGACCGAGCCAACACGGTCAACATCTCAACCATGTCCGCGATGGTTGCTGCTGCGGCCGGCGTGCGGCTCGTCAAGCACGGCAACCGGTCCGCGTCCTCGTCGTCGGGGTCGGCGGACGTCCTGGAGGCGCTGGGGGTCGACCTGTCCCTGCCGCCGGAGCGGGTCACCGAGGTCGTGCACGAGGCCGGGATCACCTTTTGTTTCGCGCAGACCTTCCACCCGTCCTTCCGGTTCACCGCCGTGCCGCGCCGCGAGCTGGCCATCGGCACGGCCTTCAACTTCCTCGGGCCGCTGACGAACCCCGCGCAGCCGACCTACGCGGCAGTGGGGTGCGCAGACGAAGCCATGGCACCCCTGCTGGCGGGCGTGTTCGCCAGTCGCGGCAAGGACGCCGCAGTCTTCCGTGGCGATGACGGACTCGATGAGGTCACGGTGTCCACGACGACGCAGGTGTGGTGGGTGCGTGGGGGCGGCGTGACCCGGCGAACGGTCGACCCGTCCCGTGTCGGGCTCGCCCTGCATTCGGTCGAGACCCTGCGTGGCGGCGACGCGCTGCACAACGCCGATGTCGTTCGCTCCGTGTTCGCCGGGGCGACGGGGCCGGTGCGGGACGCCGTCCTGCTCAACACGGGAATCGCCCTGGCGTTGACCCTCCCCGACTCCGGTGACAAGCAGGCGTCGTTCGATGCCGACCTGCGGGCGGGAATGGATCGTGCTGCTGCGGCCATCGACTCCGGTGCTGCCAGCGGACTCGTCGAGCGCTGGGTGGCCGCCACCCGTGCCTGATCCCTGGTGACCCCTGGCGGAGGAGGGGGTACCGGACGCGTCGCACCACGTGGCCGAGAGCCCACGCAGGGGTCTGGTCAGCCTCCGTCGAGCCCGAGGCTGAAGGCCGCTTCGAGGTCGTGGGCCGAGTAGGTGCGGAACGCGATGTGCGTCGAGGTGCCGGTCACCCCCGAAACCTTGTTGAGGCGGTCCGCGATGACGTCAGCGAACTCCTCGTGGGCGCTGACCCGCACCATGGCGATGAGGTCGGCATCCCCGGTGACGGAGTAGACCTCGGAGACGGCTGGGATCTCGGCGATGGCCTCAGCCACCTCAGGGATCCGGTTGACCTCGCAGCTGATCAGGACGATGGCGGTGATCACCGCACCACCCTATCCGGCGGGACGCAGTCCCGAGCGGAGCGGGCGTGCCCCAGTCAGGTGGTCGCGGTCGAAACCGCTCGCTGCCCGCTCCACCGCCGGCTCGAGTTCGTGACGCACCGACCCGGCTCCACCCACCGGGCACGTCCACGTCCCGTCCAGCTCGATGATCCGCACTCCCGGTGCCTCGAGCCAGCGCAGCACGATCTCCGCCTCCTCAGTCAGCCCGGCGGGAACCCCGCGGGTCGGCTTGGCCACGACCTCCGCGGTTGTCTGGAGGGTGCTCACGACCGGCATCGGGTCAGCGCCACGTGAACTCACGGCGGTCCCGGCCAGCTTGCCGTGCCGGATCACCACGAGCTCCCACCCTCCCGACTCGTGCCTCCGGGCCGCGACGATCTCGGCAGCTGCGCACAGGGGAGCCAGCCGCTGGGCCCGCGCGGCGCCCCGGACGAGGTGCACGAAGCGGTCCCGGACCTTGGCCGCGTCCTCGAACCGCTCCTGGGCGGCGAGTTCTGCGAGCCGGCCCCGCAACTGGTCGGCGCCGGCTCGGGCGTTGCCGTCGAACAGGGCCGCGCACTCGGCTACGACGGCGCCGTAGGCCTCCGCCGACTGCTGGCCGATGCAGGGTCCGCCGCAACGGCCCAACTCGGCCAGGGCGCAAGCGCTCTGGGCGCCGGTGAGTCGCTTGGTGCACTGCCGCAACGGGATCACCTCGTGCACGGCGTCGATGGCCGCCTGGGCGGTCGCCCGAGATCGGAACGGGCCGATGTAGTGGGCGTCGTCGCGGGCGATGGACCGCACGATGCTCAGACGTGGGAAGCGGTCCCGGGTCAGCGTGACCCAGAGGGCGCGGCCAGCATCCTTGGACCGTCGGTTGAAGCGCGGCTTGTGCTCGTCGATCAGGCGCAGCTCGCGGACCTGGGCCTCGAGGGTGGTCTGGCACACGACAGGGGTGACGTCATGGGCCAGCCGGACCATGTCGGACATCCGACGTCGCTGCTCTGACGCGGTGAAGTAGGTGCGCACGCGAGCGCGGATGTCCCGACTCGTGCCGACGTAGAGGACCTGACCGTTGCCGTCCTTGAAGAGGTAGACGCCTGGGGCGTGGGGGAGCCGGTCGGCCAGGAAGCGCTTGCGGCGCTGGGCGGGGGTGACCCTGGAGCTGTAGCTACCCAGCTCCTCGAGGGTGTGCACGCCGAGGCTGCCGACCCGGGCAATCAGGCCGTGCAGCACATCCACCGTGGCGCGGGCGTCGTGCAAGGCTCGATGGTCCGGGACCGTGTCGGCGCCGAACAGCGTGGCCAAGCTGGACAACTTGTGGTTGCGAGTCTCGTCCCTGGTCACGAGGTGTCGAGCCAGCTGCAGCGTGTCGATGACCTCGAAGGCGGGCCAGTCGATGCCGACACGCCCGGCGGCGGCCTTGAGGAAGCTCAGGTCGAAGCGGGCGTTGTGCGCGACGAGCACGCTGCCCCGAGCGAATTCGAGGAAGGCCGGAAGTGCCGACTCGATGCGTGGGGCATCCGCGACCATTGCATTGGTGATCCCGGTCAGCACCGAGATGAAGGGCGGAATGGGCTCGGCCGGGTTGACCAGTGTCTGGAACTCGCCCATCACCTCTCCGCCGCGGACCTTCACGGCACCGATCTCGGTGATGCCGGCCTCGGCGGGGTTGCCACCGGTCGACTCGAGGTCGACGACGACGAACGCGACATCGGACAGCTGGGTCCCGAGGTCGTCGAACGTCGTCTGGATCACCTGCATGTCGTTGACGGTAGGGGTCCGCACCGACAACGGCGTGAAGGCGGGGCCGGGCGACTGGGATCTCCCGTGGGTGAGGAGTTGCCGTAGGGGCACTGTCGGTGCTGGTCCCTACCGTCAGTGGAGACAGATCGTCACGACGGAGGAAGGTGACCACGATGATGCTCGTCGACTGCCAGACCTGCCCCGTGCGGGAGGTGCACTGCGCCGACTGCATGGTGATGGCGCTGACTCGGCTCCCCATGCCGGTCCGGGCCCCTGACCAGGATTGGGTGCCGGGTGAGGACCTGCCGGATGACCGGCCGCTCGATCCGGCGGAGCGCCGGGCGGTTTCGATGTTCATCGCGGCCGGCCTCATCAGCCGGGCGGAGGGTGCTTCCCTCACGGCCACCGTCGAACCAGTTCCCGGTGTTCGACGCCCCGTTGGTGCACGTCGGATGGCGGCGGGCTGACGGCTGGGGCGACGACGAGGGCCAGGAGGGCCAGGAGGGCCAGGAGGGCCACGAGGGCCACGAGGGCCACCACTGGGCCACGACTGGGCGTGGGACGGGCCAGCAGCGTGCCACGATGAGGCAGTGCGGCGTCAGCGAGGTGGGACTTTCAGCCGAGGGATCGCCCTGCTGGCGGCGCTTCTGCTGGGCGCCGGTTGCTCCTCCCCAGTCAACTCAGCCAACTCACTCAGCTCAGCAGACTCGCCCAACTCGACCACGTCGGCCAACTCGCTCAGCTCAGCAGACTCGCCCGATTCGCCCAGCTCGACCACCACGCCCACCCCTGCTGCGACGGCTGCCACGGCTGCCGGTGCGCTGACGGAGGGTGCGGCCCGTCCGGACGATGGGGCGTCCGCGAGGCTGGCGGTAGCCAGGACACTGGTCAGCGAGCGCCTCAGGGCACAGGCCCGGGGATCGCGGCCGCAGTGGCTGGCACGGGTTTACGGTGCCACGCTTCGCTCCGGGCAGGGCGCCATCTTTGACCGAATGGCATTGATCGGGGTCACCGACCTGCGGTTGGTGTCCGTGACCGAGGTCGCGCCGCCACTCTCGCCTCAGGCGGACGAGGGTGTCGCCTGGGGTGTGCGAGCGACCATCGACTATGGCATCGACGGCTTCCAGACGGCGCCTCGAAGCTTCACGCTCGACCTGAGCCTGAAGGCTGCCAAGGGAGTGCCCGGCACAGCAGTCCTGGTCGACTCGACGCCGGTGGACCGACCGCAGCCCTGGGACCTGACCGGTTTGCAGGTGCTGCGATCGACACAGTCGCTCGTGCTCGGAGTCGGCCCAGAGGCACTCCTCGACGACGTCCGGCGCCGTGCGGACGAGGCGCGCGGACGCGTCGCCGGAGTCTGGGGCGCGGCGGTGCCGAGCGTGATCATCGTGCCGAGTACCACCGCGGACGCAGCCCGATTGCTGGGGGTTGACCCC
>JBDTAU010000100.1:0-6965 GCA_039924465.1 Dermatophilaceae bacterium | reverse complement strand
ACCGCGCTGCCGACGCCCGAGGAGGACCTGGGCCCGCATCAGGCGTATGCCATCCAGTGGTGGATCACGATGCCCGGCGGGCTGATCTTCGTCATCTGGGCCATCCGGCGTGAGGTGCTCCAAGCCGAGCCGGAGCGGCGCCGGGAGCCCAAGCCCAAGAAGGTGCGCATCTGGGACGAAGAGGACTACTGAGCGCCCAGCAGGGAGCTCAGCGGATTCAGCCTGGGAACGGCGCCGCGGCGTTCGAGGAGGCGGGGGCGAACTGCGTGGTGTGCAGGTCGGAGTACAGGCCTCCGGCCGCCAGCAGCTCCGCGTGGCGACCGGTCTCCACGATTCGTCCGTGGTCCAGGACCACGATCAGGTCGGCCTGCCGGATCGTGGAGAGCCGGTGGGCGATGACGATCGAGGTCCGCCCCGCGAGCGCCGCATCGAGGGCCCGTTGCACCGCCACCTCCGACTCGGAGTCCAAGTGCGCGGTGGCCTCGTCGAGGACGACCACGTCGGGAGCCTTGAGCAGCAACCGGGCGATCGCGATCCGCTGCTTCTCGCCGCCGCTGAGGCGGTGACCGCGATCGCCGACGACGGTGTCGAGTCCCTCAGGCAGGTCGTCGATGAGCGAGTCGATCTGGGCCGCCTGCAGCGCCGCGTGCAACTGCGCATCCGTGGCCTCGGGCCGGGCATAGAGCAGGTTGGCCCGGATCGTGTCGTGGAACAGGTGCGCCTCCTGCGTGACCACGCCGACGCGGTCGCGCAGCGACGACATGGTGACCTCCCGCAGGTCCCGGTCACCGATCCGCACCACGCCGGAGGTGGGGTCATAGAGGCGGGACACCAGAGAGGTCAGCGTCGTCTTGCCTGCCCCCGAGGGCCCCACCAAGGCCACCATCGCGCCGGCCTCCGCCCGAAGGGAGACGCTGTGCAGGACGGCAGCGCCGGCCTTGCGGTCCCCCGTCGAGACAGCTTCGAGCGACACGAGAGACACGTCATCGGCCGAGGGATAGCGGAACGACACGTCATCGAGCTCAACGGCGAGCGGTCCGTCCGGCAGCGCCGTCGCCTGGGCCGACTCGGTGACGAGCGGCTTGAGGTCGAGCACCTCGAAGACCCGCTGGAAGGAGATCAGGGCGGTCATCACGTCGACCCGGACGTTGGACAGGGCGGTCAAGGGCGTGTAGAGCCGGGCGAGCAGGGCAGCCAGCGCGAGCAGGGTCCCGACCGTCAACGTCCCGGTGACGGCCATCAGCCCGCCGAAGCCGTAGACCATGGCGGTCGCGAGCGCCGCGACCATCGTCAGGCCTGCCATGAAGACCGACCGGTTGAGCGAGATGCTCACGCCGACGTCGCGCACGCGAGCCGCCCGGTCGGCATACTCGGCATCTTCCTGCTCGGGGCGGCCGAAGAGCTTGACCAGCAGTGCCCCTGCCACGTTGAAGCGCTCCGTCATCCGCGTGCCCATGTCGGCGTTGAGCTGCATCTGGCGGGAGGCAAGTCCGGCGAGCCGCTTGCCCATGTACTTGGCGGGGAGGATGAAGAACGGGACGAGGACCAGGGACCCCAGCGTCAGTTGCCAGGACAGCGCGGCCATGGCTCCGACGACCAGCACGACCGACACGATGTTGCTCACGACATTGGACAGGACCGAGGTGAAGGCCTGCTGGGCGCCGATGACGTCGTTGTTGAGACGTGAGACCAGCGACCCGGTCTGGGCCCGGGTGAAGAAGGCAATGGGCTGGCGCAGCACGTGGGAGAACACCTGGATGCGCAGGTCCTTGATCAGGCCCTCCCCGATCCGGGACGAGTGCCACCGCTGCACCACCGTCAAGATCGTGTCGAGCACCGCGATCCCGGCCACGATCAGGGCCAGCCGCACGACGACACTCGAGTCCTTGGGGATCACACCGTCGTCGATCAGGCTCTTGAGCAGCAGGGGGACGGCGACCACGAGCATCGAGTCGGCGACCACCACGACGAGGAAGGTGATGATCTCCCGGCGGTACGGCCCGGCGTAGGACAGCACTCGTCGCCACGTCCCCGGCGCGAGGCTGGCATCCCGCACGGATGCGTCCCTCGACAGGGACCGCATCGTGGCCCACGGCTGCATACCCATGCCCGGTCCTCCTTCGTCTTCTCATCCAACCGCGAGGTGCCCACCCTGATTCCCCGGTGATTCCGCGGGAGCCCCCAGGAGTCCCGGATGCCCGGCCGGGGGTCGCCGGGCCGGCAGGGGGTCAGCTCGACGTGCCGGCAAAGAGCGCCGTCAGCAGACCGGCCTGGGTCTCCCGCTCGAGTCGGGTCTGGTCCGGCAAATCCGAGTTGACGGCTGCGTGCAGCAGTGGCTTCAGCGCACGACTCGCCGCCGCGGGCGCCGCCAGGATGGACTCGATCAACGTCCCGGTCGCCTCGTCGAGCTCATCCTGCGGGGCGAGCACGTTTGCCAGCCCCAGCCGCTCGGCCTCCTCTGCGGAGACGAAGCGTCCGGTGGCACAGATCTCGAGAGCGCGGGAGTAGCCGACCAGGTCGACGAGCGGCTTGGTCCCGCCGAGGTCCGGGACCAGCCCCAGGCTGGTCTCCCGCATCGCGAAGGTCGCGTCGTAGGCCACCACCCGCACGTCGGCGGCGAGCGCCAGTTGGAACCCGGCGCCGATAGCGTGACCATGGACCTGGGCGATGACGACCGCCGGACACGTCGCCCACCCGGTGAAGCCCTGCTGCCACTCCCCGACCCGGTCGGCGATGGCCTGCGGCCCCCTCGCGATCAGGGCGGGCATGCTCTCCTCCCCCGGCACGCCTGCTGGCGAGAACATCGCCGTGTTGATCCCGGCCGAGAACGAGGGCCCCGCTCCCCTGATCACCACGACGCGCACGTGGTCAGGGACCGATCGGGCCTGCTCGGCCAGGGCGAGCCACAACGACGGCGTCTGCGCGTTGCGCTTGTCCGGGTTGTCCAACGTGATGGTGCGGACGGGGCCCTCGGTGTGGACGTGGAGGTGTGGGTGCGGCTGCGTCGTCATGAACGCAGGCTACCGAGGAGTCACCTCAGGCCACGGCAAGGGTCACGCGAGTGAGATCAGGTCCATGTAGTCCGGGCCCCAGAGGTCCTCGACCCCGTCGGGGAGCAGCAGGATCCGCTCCGGCTCCAGGGCGTCCACCGCACCCTCGTCGTGCGTGACCAGCACCACAGCCCCCTCATAGGTGGACAGTGCGCCGAGAATCTCCGCACGCGAGGCGGGATCGAGGTTGTTGGTCGGCTCATCGAGGAGCAGCACGTTGGCCGAGGAGACGACGAGCAGTGCGAGCGAGAGCCGGGTCTTCTCCCCTCCGGAGAGCACCCCGGCCGGCTTGAGGGCGTCGTCCCCGGAGAAGAGGAACGAGCCGAGCACCTTGCGCACGTCTGTTTCACCGAGTTCGGGGGCCGCCGACTTCATGTTCTCGAGCACGGTCCGGTGCACGTCGAGATTCTCGTGCTCCTGGGCGTAGTAGCCGAGTTTGAGCCCGTAGCCCGGCTCCACCTCCCCCGTGTCCGGGGCATCCACCCCGGCCAGCATCCGCAGCAGGGTGGTCTTGCCGGCACCGTTGAGCCCGAGCACCACCACCTTGGATCCCCGGTCGATCGCCAGGTCGACGTCGGTAAAGACCTCGAGCGAGCCGTACGTCCGGGACAGCCCCGACGCCCGAAGCGGAGTCTTGCCACACGCGGCCGGCTTGGGGAAGCGCAACTTGGCCACCTTGTCCTGCATCCGCTCGCCCTCGACCCCGGCGAGCAGACGCTCAGCCCGCTTGGCCATGTTCTGAGCGGCGACGGCCTTGGTGGCCTTGGCCCGCATCTTGTCGGCCTGGGCCATCAGGGCGCCGGCCTTCTTCGTCGCGTTGGCCAGCTCGCGCCGGCGCCGCTTCTCGTCAGTCTCGCGGGCCTGAAGGTAGGTCTTCCAACCGACGTTGTAGATGTCGAGCACCGACCGGTTCGCATCGAGGTAGTAGACCTTGTTGACGACGGTCTCGAGCATCTCCACGTCGTGACTGATGATCACCAGGCCGCCCTTGTAGGACTTCAGGTAGTCACGCAACCAGACGATCGAGTCGGCATCGAGGTGGTTGGTCGGCTCGTCCAGCAGCAGGGTTTCGTTGCCGGAGAAGAGGATCCGCGACAGCTCCACGCGGCGACGTTGCCCACCCGACAGGGTCCCGATCGGCTGGCCGAGCACTCGTTCGTCGAGCCCCAGTGCGCTCGCGATCGCCGCGGCCTCGGACTCGGCGGCATACCCGCCCTGTGCCTCGAACTCGACCTCGAGCCGCGTGTAACGGCGCATCGCCTTGTCGCGGACCTGCTCGTCGTGGCTACCCATCCGGACCTCGGTCTCGGCCCGCTGACGGACGATCTCGTCAAGGCCACGAGCCGCGAGGATGCGATCCCGCGCGAGCATCTCGACGTCCCCGGTGCGCGGGTCCTGGGGCAGGTAGCCCACCTCACCGGTGCGCGTCACGGTGCCGGCGGCGGGCGAGCCCTCACCAGCAAGCACCTTGGTCAGGGTGGTCTTGCCGGCACCGTTACGACCCACGAGGCCGATCCGGTCCCCGGAGTCGATGCGGAAACTCGCATCCTCCAGTAGCAGGCGTGCGCCAGCACGCAGCTCGATTCCGGTGGCGACAATCACGGCAAGTCCTCTCAGGTGCCGCACTTCGTCAGCGGCTGGGCAACCCCTCCATTCTGCCAGCGTGAACGGGGTGGTCCGGACGTTTCGCGGTGCGAGCACCCACCGAGGGCCTCGGGAGGGCCCTCACGGCCCGGCTCCGGTAGCGTGATGCACCGTGAGCCAGCCAGAAGTTCGACCCCAGATCCGTCCCATCACCGTGCGGGACATCAGTCGTGCCGAGCACCTTGCGTGGCTGCGGACGCAGCCATCGGCAAGCTTTCTGCAGACCCCGGCCTGGGGTGAGGTCAAGCAGGAGTGGCGATCGGAGTCGATCGGGTGGTTCGAGGGCGAGCAGCTCATCGGGGCCGCGCTCGTGCTGCACCGGTCCCTGCCGAAGACCCGCCGATCCCTGGCCTACATCCCCGAGGGGCCGTGCCTCGACTGGTCGAGCCCACGGCTGCTCGAGATGCTCAAGGCCCTGCGCGGCCACCTCAAGGGCAAGAAGGCGTTCGCCCTGCGGATGGGACCGCCGGTGCCCACGCACCGGTGGTTCGCCCTGACGATCAAGGAGTCGATCAGCGACGGGGACGTGAGCCGCTATGACGAGGCCACCCCAGACGTGGTCGAGCCGGTCGGCACGGCTGTCGTCGACCTGCTGAACCGGCTGCGTTTCATCCCCCTGTCAGCCGACGACGGCTTCACCGCCGGTCAACCCGAGTACGTGTTCCAGATCCCGCTGGCCGGGCGCACTGAGGCCGAGGTGCTCGCCGGCATGAACCAGCTCTGGCGGCGCAACATCAAGAAGACCCAGAAGAACGGGGTCGAGGTCCGGGTGGGCGATGCCAGCGACCTCCCCGCCTTCCACCGCGTCTACGTCGAGACCGCGGCTCGGGACCAGTTCACGCCCCGCGGGCTCGAGTACTTCCAGCGCATGTTTGCCGTGATGTCGGCCGAGGACCCCGACCGGATCCGGGTCTACCTCGCCGAGCACGAGGGTGATGTCCTGGCCGCCACGATCTGGATCCGGGTCGGGGAGCACGCGTGGTACTCCTACGGCGCCTCCACCTCGGCCAAGCGGGAGCTGCAGGGATCGACCGCGATTCAGTGGCAGATGATCCGGGACTCGATCGCCGCCGGCGTCGCGGTCTACGACTTGCGCGGCATCACCAACACCGTGGACGCCGAGAACCCGCACATCGGCCTGATCCGCTTCAAGGTCGGCACGGGAGGGGAGGCCGTGCGGCTCGCCGGCGAATGGGACCTCCCGCTCAATCCCCTGCTGTACAAGGCGTTCGACCTCTACATGAAGCGGCGGTGAGCTAGGTATGTCCTTCGACTTGCACGTCGACGGCGCCCGCTGGCGCGCCGCGCAGGACCGGGTGCGGGCCGACCTGCCCGGCATCGTCCCGGTGATCAAGGGCAACGGCTACGGCTTCGGGCGTGACCTGCTCTGCGTCGAGGCGCACCGCCTCAAGGTCCCGATGATCGCCGTGGGCACCTACACCGAGCTCGTCGACGCGCTCGCCGCCTTCGGTCAGGACGTGCTCGTCCTCGAACCCTTCCGCGACGCGATCCACGGCGGACTACCGGACCTGCGACAGCACCGGGTCATCCACACGATCACGACTGCGGAGGACCTCGCTGCCCTGCGCGACATCGAGGGCAAGGCGAGGGTCGTCGTCGAGGGGCTCACCTCGATGAACCGCTTCGGTATGCCGCTGACCTCACTGCCTGCCTTCGTGGACTCCGCGCGTGCCGAGGGAGTCACCCTCCACCTCCCGCTCGGCACGGGTCACGTCGCCGAGATCGCGCGCTTCGTCGAGGCCGTGCCGGGCAACCGGACCTGGTTCCTCTCGCACGTCTCGGCCGCAGAAGTCCGAGAGTTGACGCGACGGTTCCCGGATCGGGAGTTCCGCCCCCGCGTCGGGACAGCTCTCTGGCTCGCCGACCCGACGTCCTACGACGTGCGCGCCCACGTCCTCGACGTGCGCCGGGTGAGCAAGGGAGAGCCCGCGGGCTACCGGCAGCGCCCTCTCCCGGCCGGCCACCTCGTCGTCGTGAGCGGCGGCACCTCCCACGGGGTCGCGATGGAGTCCCCAGCAGCGGCTGCCACGACGCGCACGCGAGCCATCGCGGTCACCGAGGGCGTCCTCGAGGCCGTCCACCGGGTCAGGTCGCCCTTCACCGTGGCGGGAATGATGCCCCGGTTCGCGGAGCCACCGCACATGCAGTGCAGCCTGCTCGCCCTCCCCGAAGGCGTCACCCCGCCGCAGGTCGGCGAGACGGTCAGCGTCCGGATGCGCTTGACCACCGCCTACCCGGACGCCGTGATCA
>JBDTAU010000099.1:0-2881 GCA_039924465.1 Dermatophilaceae bacterium | reverse complement strand
TCCATTGCCATGATCATCGACGGGCGCGGAGTCACCCGCGAAACGTGGAAGTCAATCAACGGGGCGATCGAGGACGACGAGAGTGGCATGCTAGGTCGATGGCCAAGCAACCCAGTGGATTCGCATTTCGGATGATCGGCGTCGACATCGTGATCAGCCACAACGGCCACCGTGCGACGACCCTCCGAGGCGCCGCAGCTGACCAGTTCATCGCAGACGTGGAGGACGGCAACCCTCAACACCTCATGGCCCGATTGACCGGCAACTACAAGCACGGGAACGAGCGTGCCGCGAGAAACCATCCACGCCACCAGCAACGTTGACCCGGCCGGATCGTAGGCATCTGGATCGTCAACCTACGGCCAGTACATTTCGACGCATGGCTATGGATCGCTCTTTCATCCGCGTCAAGGCAATGTTGGTGGCCCCTAGCGCTGACCATGTCGCCCACGCGGTCAGCGTCAATCCCCCGACGTCCGAGCACCCCCATGGCTACCACAGGCTGATCGGGGGGTCCGTCGAGCTCGGTGAGTCCCATCGTGAAGCGATCCTGCGGGAGGTGCGGGAGGAGCTCGGTGCGACGATCCGAGACCTGACCTACGTGGACGTCGTCGAGAACATCTTCCGCATCAACGGCGTGCTCGGCCACGAGGTCGTGTTCGTGTACACCGGGCGGCTCGAACCGGAGCCAGAGCAGAGCGGGGCGACGCTGACAGAGAGCGACGGCAGCGTCGTGCCGGTCGTATGGCGTCCCTTCGACGACAGGGACGAGCCGCTCCCGCTGTTCCCTGCCGCTGTCGCCGACCTCGTCGGCACATACCAGCGTTGAGAACGCACCTCGTCGGCTCCCGGCGGTCAGCCGGCCTGATCGGACCGGCGTCGGCGGAGCATGATGACCACGAACGCCCAGATGGCGCAGATGGCGGCCGCCAGGGTGACCGCGATGGCGACGCCCTCACCGGCACGGATGGTGCCCTCCTGGTGAATCAGGTCGCGGATGAGCGAGGCCGAGACCGCGACCACCACGCTGACGATGAAGACGGGCCAGGGGCGTGCCTTGACGAGCGCGCCGAGACTCGGGATAGCCATGGCCCACAACGTATCAACTCCGGTCACCCGGCCGTGGCGCCTGCCTGTCGATGAGGGGCGACTGCGGGTGGCCCTCCGTACGGGCCACGTCGCGGCGCAGTGACCGGGCGTCCTGGATCAACCCGACGGCAAGCGCGGCACCCACCCCTTCCCCGGCCCGGATCCGCAAGTCAAGGACGGGTTCGAGCCCAAGGTCTCGCAGCACCAGGGCATGAGCCCGCTCCCGGGACCGCTGCCCGGCGATGAGGTGCGCGGCCACGGCTGGCTCGAGACGCAGCGCGGCGAGGGCGCAGACCGAGGTGGCCAAGCCGTCGAGGACCACGACGCCGTGCGCCTCGGTGACGCCGAGCACCACCCCGGTCAGGACGGCGAACTCGCCACCACCGAGCCGGCGCAGTATCTGATCGCTGTCACCCCGAAGCCCGGCCAGGCCCCTGGAGCCGGCGGTGGCCCGGACTCGGGCGAGGGCCCGGGTGACCACGTCGGTCTTGCGATCGATCATCGCGGCGTCCGCCGATGCACCGCGCCCCACGACCTCGGCCGCCGGAAGATCGAGCAGCGCGGCCGCCAGCGTCGCCGCCACCGTCGTGTTACCGACACCGACCTCACCCACCGCGACGATCCCGGACCCAGCCGCAGCGACGCCACGCTCGCGCCCGAAAGCCAGGAGAGCGGCATACGTCGGCTCATCGAGGGCATCGGTCACCACGAGGTCGCCTCTGCTACAGCCGATTCCGGCATCGACGAGGTCGATCGTCAGACCCGCAGCTGCGGCGGCCACCGCGCCCATCGACGTGCCCTCCCGGGTCGCACGGGCCACGTCCGCCGTCACCGAAGGATTGAAGGCGGAGATCCGATAGCGCGTCACGGCATGGTCGGCGGCGGCGAGGACGAGTGTCCCACCGCCGTCGCTGACCGGCAACGCCTCGATCCGGTCGAGGATGCTGTCGAGGGACCCCAGCGAGCCGGGGACGGTGAGCAGGTCATCGGCTCGATCGCGCGCGCCCACGACGTGGGACTGGTCGGGGGCCGCCAGGTGCGAGACCGGGGCCGGGGAGTCCTGCGTCCACCGCTCCCGCATCACGACCTGCTCCAGCGGCAGCCGCCGGGACCACCCGGCCCGCTCCAGGCCCGGCTCGGGCGGGCGCTCGTCGGGCCAGCCGAGGCACAGCCAGCCGAGGGTCTCGACCCCGTCGGGCAACCCGAGGAGGGCCGCGAGCTCCGCAGGCTCGAAGAGGGTCACCCAGCCGAGACCGAGGCCATGGGCCCGCGCGGTGAGCCAGATGTTCTCGATCGCTGCCGCGCACGACCAGAGATCGGCGTCCGGAAAAGTCGCCCGACCGAGCACGCCCCCAGCCGGAGCCCGCCGATCGCAGGCGACGACGATGCCGAGCGGCGCCTCACGGATCCCCTCGAGGGAGAGGTCGAGCAGGCCGCGGGCCGACTCCGGCGCCATCCCGGCCGCCTGACGCAGCCGCGCCCGGTCGGCCATGGCTGCTGCCGCGTCGCGGGTGACCGCCTCGGTCACGACGATGAAACGCCACGGCTGGGAGTGCCCCACGGACGGACCCCGATGGCCCGCGGTGAGCACCGCCGTGAGCACGTCATCGGGCACCGGGTCGGGGCGGAACCGGCGGATGTCACGCCGCGCCCCGACCACCCGGGCCAGCGGATCGATCTCGTCGAGCAGCGCCCAGGCATCCGGCGCCTGGGCCCGCTCCGCAGCCGAGGACGGGTCACCGATGGTCGGGGTCGGACGGCGAAAGGTCACGGGTCGAGCCTAGTTCGGCCC
>JBDTAU010000098.1:0-8336 GCA_039924465.1 Dermatophilaceae bacterium | reverse complement strand
GCCCGCTTCAACATGGGCAACTCGCTGCTCGTCACCGGCGCCATGCTCGGCATGGACGTGCGGATCGTCGCGCCGCGTTCGCTGTGGCCGTCGGCTGCCGTGGTCGCCCAGGCGAGGTCGTATGCCGCTGAGTCCGGGGCGCGGATCACGCTGACCGACGACGTGGCGGAGGGGGTCCGCGGGGTCGACTTCGTGCACACCGACGTCTGGGTGTCGATGGGTGAGGACAAGGACGTGTGGGCCGAGCGCATCGAGTTGCTCTCGCCCTATCAGGTCAACGCGGAACTGCTTGGCCTGTCAGGGAATCCGGATGTGAAGTTCATGCACTGCCTGCCGGCCTTCCACGACCTCGAGACTGAGGTCGGGCGCACTGTCCACGAGCAGTTCGGGCGCACGGAGCTCGAGGTGACCGATGACGTCTTCGAGTCGCCGGCCTCGATCGTCTTCGATCAGGCGGAGAACCGGATGCACACGATCAAGGCGCTGCTCGTCGCGACCATGGCCGCGCGGTAGATGACGCGCGGAGTCCCGCCGGACGATCATCATCCGTCCGGCGGGCCCGACGTGAGCACGAGCAACCCCGCTGACTCGGGTTGGTGATCGTTCGACGGCGCAGAGTCCCGCTGCAGGTTCCCCGCGCGACCAAGCCCGGCGGCATACGGCGCCGTGCCGTCAGGGAGTGATGGTCACCGTCGGACACTGCGGCAGGGTCGGTGCCTCCGGTGTAGGGGTCGGAACGGGCCCGAAGGCCTTCCATCCGGTGCCCAGCACGAGGTCCACCGTGTCGTCCGCACGCTTGTCCTGGACCAGTTTGATGCCCGGAATGTGCTGGGCCAGCAGCTTCGCGGAGTCGGCCCCCTTGGGACCGAAGCGCAGCTCCCCGACGCCCTTGATGGTCTCGCCCTTGGCGTCGTTGCCGATGCCCTTGATCTTGAACCCGCGGTTGGCGGCGGCCTTGGACGTCGCAGCGGCCAGCCCGGCCTTCTTGGTGTCGTTGAGGACCTGGATCGACACGTCCCGCGGCTGCAACTGCGGGGTGGGGACGATCGTGGTGCACGGGGTCGGCGTCGGCGCGGTCTGGTTGAAGTAGGTCGACGCGTAGTAGAAGGCGCCGGCCAGGACGAGGACGACGATCGCCAAGGTCACCGTCGTGCGGCGCTGTCGGCGGACGCGGAAACGGTCATCACCGACGGGGTCGGGCTGGCTCATACAGGCTCCAGATCGCTCGGATGGGTCAGGTCAGGACGAGCACGCGCGCATGCATGGCCGGACGCTGTTGCAGCGCCGCTCGCAACGCCCGGTGCAGCCCGTCTTCAAGGTAGAGCTCGCCCTCCCACTCCACGCAGTGCGGGAAGAGGTCCCCGTAGAACGTCGAGTCGTCCGCGAGCACGCCACGCAGGTCGAGGGTGCTCTTCGTCGTGATCAGGTCGCCGAGCTGGACCACCCGCGGGGGGACCTTGGACCACTCCTTCACGGTCTGCAGACCGTGGTCCGGGTAGGGACGGGAGTCTCCGACGGCCTTGAAAATCACCGGCCCAGCATAGGCACGATCGGCGTCTGCCGGGAGGCCCGCCGTGCCGGTAAGGTCGAGATCGTGACCGATGAGACCAACGCCAGCCCCGCCGACACCACGCACCTGGACGAGATCCGGGCCGGCTACGCCTTCCCCGGGGGTGTGCTCAAACTCGGCGCCACCGTGATCGACGGGCAGGCCCACCCGGACGCCCCCGTCCAGATCCCCCTCAGCGTGCTCAACCGGCACGGGTTGGTGGCCGGCGCCACCGGAACCGGGAAGACGAAGACCCTCCAGCTCATGGCGGAGCAGCTGTCCGAGCAGGGCGTCCCGGTGTTCCTGGCCGACCTCAAGGGCGACCTCTCCGGGGTCGCGACGCCCGGGGCGGGCGGCGACAAGATCACCGCCCGAGCCACGGACGTCGGGATGGTCTGGACCCCGACCGCCTACCCGACCGAGTTCTACACGCTCGGCGGCAAGGGCAGCGGCATCTCGATCCGGGCGACGATCACGAGCTTCGGCCCCACCCTGTTGTCGAAGGTGCTCGGGCTCAACGACACCCAGGAGAGCAGCCTCGGGCTGATCTTCCACTACGCCGACAAGAACGGCCTCGCGCTGCTCGACCTCAAGGACCTGCGTGCGGTCATCAGTCACCTGACCTCCGCCGAGGGCAAGGCCGACCTCAAGGACCTCGGTGGCCTGTCGAGCGCGACGGCCGGCGTGATCCTGCGCAACCTGATCACCTTCGAGGACCAGGGCGCGAGCGACTTCTTCGGCGAGCCGGAGTTCGACACGAACGACCTGCTGCGCATGGCGGCCGACGGCAAGGGCCTGATCTCGTGCCTCGAGCTGCCCCAGGTGCAGGACCGCCCCGAGTTGTTCTCGACCTTCCTCATGTGGTTGCTCGCCGACCTCTTCCAGGACCTGCCGGAGGAGGGCGACCTCGACAAGCCGAAGCTCGTCTTCTTCTTCGACGAGGCGCACCTGCTCTTCGACGACGCGAGCAAGGCGTTCCTCAAGGCGATCGAGCAGACCGTGCGGCTGATCCGCTCCAAGGGCGTCGGCGTCTTCTTCGTGACGCAGTCGCCGAAGGACGTGCCCTCCGGCGTCCTGGCCCAGCTCGGCAACCGGGTGCAGCACGCCCTGCGCGCCTTCACCCCCGACGATGCCAAGGCGCTCAAGCAGGCCATTGCCACCTACCCGCACACCGAGTACGACATGGAGAAGTTGCTGACCAGCCTCGGCATCGGCGAAGCCGTCGTCACCGTGCTGTCCGATCGCGGGGTGCCGACCCCGGTGGCCTGGACCCGGATGAAGGCACCGAACTCGCTGATGGACCCCTCGTCGCAGGAGACCATCGACGCGGTGATCAACGCCTCGGCCCTCAAGACCAAGTACGCCGACGTCGTGGACCGCGAGTCCGCCTACGAGTTGCTCACCTCGCGCCTCGAGGCCCAGACCCCGGCGGCTACCCCGGCGGCTACCCCGGCGGCGGCGTCGGCGACCCCGGCGGCCCCTGCGGCTCCCGCGCCCCAGGCCAAGGCAGCCAAGGAGGAGCCCGGCATCATCGAGCAGGTGGCCGGCTCCACGGCCTTCAAGTCCATGCTCCGCTCGGCCGGCACGGTGCTGGGCCGGGAGATCACCCGGAGCATCTTCGGCACCCGCAAGCGCTGACCCGGCCACCCCAGGAGGTCAAAGGGGGGTCAGAGCGGGGTCAGAGAGCGCTTCAACGCTCCCGTCGGTCGGTGGCGCTCATGGTCACGGTGGCGCTGAACCCGGCACAGCGGCATACGGCAGAAGGTGATCGGGCGGGCCGATCCGGTGGCGACGTCGCGACGAGGCCCGCTCAGGCGTCGTACTCGATGCCGTCGAGGTCACCGTCGGCGTCGGCGAAGTAGCTGATCACCCGGAGGTCGGGGTGGTCGACCACCTGGAGCACCAGCTGTCGGAGCTGGACGATGTCCCCGTTGCCCAGACGGATCCGCTTGGTGCGTCCGCGCCGCGGGTCCTGGTCGTGCGTCTCCCACCACTGCTGGGCATCGGGGTTCTTCTTGAAGATGTCATCGAGGAGACGCTTGAAGCCCACATCGTCGGGGTGGCGGGCATACGCCTCGCGGAACAGCGCCAACTGGTCGGCCGCCTCCTGCTCCCAGTCGACGAAGAGGGTGCTCGCCGCCGGGTCGCAGCAGTAGTACCAGAGCAGGTTGCGCTCCCGCTTGGTCCGCTTGCGCTCCCAGTCACTGAAGAGGCGCCGGGCGGCGGAGTTCGACCCCACGATGTCCCAACGGGCGCCGACGACGTAGGCCGGGATGGGGTCGAGCGAGTCGAGCATCTCCTCGAGTTCCTCGGACAACTCCTCGGGTTGGTAGTTCATCCGAGCGAACGCCCCACTGGCGAGCGCGTGCAGGTGCACCTGCTCATCTGCGTCGAGGCGCAGCGCGCGGGCCAGCGAGTCGAGGACTCCCTTGCTCGGGCGCAGGTCCCGACCCCGCTCGATGAAGTTGTAGTAGGCGACCGAGATGTGCGCCAGCTCGGCGACCTCGGGACGGCTGAGCCCGATGCGCTTGCGGCCGCGGCTGCGCTTGATCCCGGCGTCCTCGGGGGCCAGTTGCTGGCGGCGGGCACGCAGGTAGTCGCCGAGCGGCGACGGGGTGCGCACGCTCAGGGGGACATCGGTCGTCATGGCCCCATCCTGCCAGCGGCACTGCCTGTCGTCGCGCGGTCGGCGCGCCAGCGTGCCGACCGGGTTGGCGGCCGGGTTGCAATCTCCGATGGCCGTTGACCCTCCCTTGCCACTCACCACGGAGCACGCGGTTGCGCTCGCTGGGCCACGGGACCATTCTGGAGAGAGAGCCCCGGGAGTGTGATCAGGAATCCGACCCGTCGGGTGAACGCTGCGTCGCGCGACACGGTCGACGAGGGTTGCAAGGAGGGTCGAGCATCTTGAACGAGTACGAGGTTCGGGTTCATCGGGCGAGCGACGCGTTCCCACGTGAGCAGGAGCTCGCGTGGCGGATCGCTGAGGTGGCCGCCGACCCGGCGGTGGTGCCGGATGCGGTCACGGACATGGTGATCAACCGGATCATCGACAACGCGGCCGTGGCGATGGCGTCGCTGACCCGCGCACCGGCCGTGGCGGCGCGTGATCAAGCCCTCGCACATCCGCCGAGCCCCGGTCGCGCCGGCGCGAACGTGATGGGACTCGCGTCCACGGTTCGGGTGTCCCCGGAGTGGGCAGCTTGGGCGAACAGCACAGCGGTGCGCGAACTGGACTACCACGACACCTACCTCGCGGCTGAGTACGCACACCCGGGGGACAACATCCCGCCGCTCGTGGCGGTCGCGCAGCACGCCGGTGCGGCCGGTCCTGACCTCGTGCGGGCGATCGCGACGGGCTACGAGATCCAGGTCGACCTGGCGACTGGCATCTGTCTGCACGAGCACAAGATCGACCACGTGGCGCACCTCGGCCCCTCCGTCGCGGCAGGACTCGGTGCGCTTCTCCACGCACCGGTGGAGGTGACCTACCAGGCCATCGGGCAAGCGCTCCACACGACGACCGCCACCCGCCAGTCTCGCAAGGGCGCCATCTCCAGTTGGAAGGCCTACGCGCCGGCCTTCGCGGGCAAAGCTGCGATCGAGGCGTTTGACCGGGCACTGCGCGGGCAGGGCGCACCGGCGCCGATCTACGAGGGGGAGGATTCCGTCATCGCCTGGCTGCTGGACGGCCCCGATGCCCGCTACCAGGTGCGGCTGCCGGCCCACGGTGAGTCGAAGAGCGCCATTCTGCGCACCTACACCAAGGAGTATTCCGCGGAGTACCAGGCACAGGCGATCATCGACCTCGCCTTCGCCCTGCGGACGAAAGTCCCTGATACGGAACGGGTTCGGTCCGTCGTCATCCACACCTCACGCCACACGCACGAGGTGATCGGGACGGGCGCCAACGACCCGCAGAAGTTCGATCCGCACGCCAGCCGGGAGACCCTGGATCATTCCGTCATGTACATCTTCGCGGTGGCGCTGCAGGACGGCCACTGGCACCACGTCGACTCCTACGCGCCGGACAGAGCCGCCCGGCCGGACACGGTGGCGTTGTGGCGCAAGGTCTCCACCGTTGAAGAGGCCGAGTGGACGCGCCGCTATCACGACCCGGACCCGGACAAGCGGGCGTTCGGTGGGCGGGTGGAGATCACGTTGGATGACGGCTCCGTGATCTCCCTTGCGCTCGACGTCGCCAACGCCCATCCGGCCGGCGCGCGGCCCTTCGCCCGGGCGGACTACATCCACAAGTTCCGCACCCTGGCGGATGGGGTCGCCTCACCTGACGAGCAGGATCGCTTCCTCGCCGTTGCCCAGCGCCTGCCGGAGCTCGCGACCGGCGAGCTCGCGAGCCTGACCGTGACCGCAGATGAGATCACCCTGCCAGTCGCAACAGAAGGACTGTTCTCATGACGACGACGAAAGACGCTGCGACACCGCCCAACCCGGCCACCCAGGCACGGCAGACCTTCCGGGACGGGCTCGCGTCCGGAAAATTGCTGCGATTCCCGGGTGCGTTCACGCCGCTGTCGACCCGCCTGATCGAGCACTACGGATTCGACGGCGTCTACATCTCCGGCGCTGTGCTCTCGGCGGAGCTGGCGATGCCCGACATCGGCCTCACCACCATGACCGAGGTCGCCGAGCGGGCCGAGCAGATCGCCGCGACCACGACGCTGCCCACCCTGCTCGACGCCGACACCGGCTTCGGTGCGCCGCTCAACGCGGCACGAACCGTGGAAACGCTGGAACGGAAAGGCATCTCCGGATGCCACCTGGAGGACCAGGTGAACCCCAAGCGATGTGGCCACCTCGATGGCAAGACCCTCGTGTCGACCGCCGACATGGTCAAGCGCATCGCGGCTGCCGCAGCGGCCCGCCGCGACCCGAACTTCGTCATCTGCGCCCGCACGGACGCACGCTCGGTCGAGGGCCTGCCGGCCGCCATCGCCCGCGCCAAGGCCTACGTGGCCGCGGGTGCCGACCTGATCTTCCCGGAGGCGCTCGCCGACGCGGACGAGTTTGCCCAGTTCCGTGATGCCGTCGACGCGCCGCTGCTCGCGAACATGACTGAATTCGGCAAGAGCCCGCTCCTCGACACGGACACCCTGCAGCGCATCGGATTCAACATCGTGATCTATCCCGTGACGCTCCTGCGGATCGCGATGGGCGCGATCGAGGCGGGTTTGCGAACGATCGCCGAGCAGGGCACCCAGCGAGAGCTGGTCGGCGACATGCAGACCCGCGCTCGCCTCTATGAACTCCTGCACTACAGCGACTACAACGCCTTCGACTCGAACATCTTCGCTTTCGACGTCCCCACCGAGGAGACCGCACGCATCCCTATCGGAACAACTGAAGCAACAACTGAAGAGGATTGATCATGGCAAGCACGACGAACAACGACACGGCCATGAGCCCTGAGGAGCCAGAGATGCACCGGGGGTTGGCTGGTGTCATCGAGGACACCACGTCGATCTCCCGCGTCAACCCCGACACGAACTCGCTCATCTACCGCGGCTACCCGGTTCAGGAACTCGCGGCATCACGGTCATTCCTGGACGTCGTCCACCTGATTTGGCACGGCGAACTACCGACCCCACCACAACTGTCGGACTTCGTGGCGGCGGAACGTGAAGCTCGCCAGATCACCCCGATGCTCCGAAGCAGCATCAGTGCGCTGCCGGACGATTGCCACCCGATGGATGTGCTGCGCACGGCGGTCAGCATCCTCGGGGCCCAGGACCCGGCCGAGAGCGACGACGCACCCGAAGGGCACGCCGCGACGTCGCTGCGCCTGCTGGCAAAACTGCCGACGGTCGTCGCGATCGACCACCGTCGCCGGCACGGACTCGACCCGATCGACCCAGACCCGGCCTTGAGCTACTCGGCAAACTTCTTCCACATGTGCTTCGGTGCCGTACCCGCGGAGAAGGTGGTTCGCGCCTTTGAAGTCTCGATGATCCTCTACGCCGAGCACGGTTTCAACGCCTCCACCTTCACGGCACGCGTGGTCACCTCGACCAGGTCCGACCTCTACAGTGCTGTGGTGGCCGCCATCGGCGCGCTCAAGGGGCCGTTGCACGGCGGCGCCAACGAAGCCGTCCTGCACACCCTGCAAGAGATCGGAACGGCGGCGAACGTGCCGGCCTGGCTCGACCAAGCCCTGGCGGACCAGCGGAAGATCATGGGATTCGGCCACCGTGTCTACCGGCACGGAGATTCCCGGGTCCCGACCATGCTGCACCAACTCGAGGCGCTCTCCGCCGACGGGACCGCCGCCGACCTGATGGGGACGTATCGCGCGCTGGAGGGCGCCATGCTCGAGCGCAAGAACATCTATCCCAATGTCGACTACCCCAGCGGCCTGGCCTACCACCTGATGGGCTTCGACACGGCCGCCTTCACGCCGCTCTTCGTGATGAGCCGAGTCACGGGATGGACGGCGCACATCGCTGAGCAAGCGGCCCACAACAGAATCATCCGCCCGCTGAGCACCTACATCGGCCCGGCCCAGCGGTCGGTGCCCACGACGTGACACCCCGCCCTCGCGGCGTCCCGAACTCGCGCCCGTCCCGCATGCGCGCCGCGTTCATCACGGCCCGCGGTCCGGCCGGGAGGATCCGCGTCGGCGACCTGCCCGTCCCGGATTGCGGACCCGATGACGTGCTCGTCCGGGTCGACGCTGTGGCGGTCAACCACGTCGACACGTTCGTCCGCTCGGGCGCCTACTCGACGCCGCTCCCCTTCCCGTTCATCATCGGGCGCGACGTGGTGGGGG
>JBDTAU010000097.1:0-3126 GCA_039924465.1 Dermatophilaceae bacterium | reverse complement strand
GGTGGCCAGGTCATCGCGCCCGAGGTCGGGCTCACCCTCGAGAAGGCTGACCTCACCGTCCTGGGCCAGGCCCGCCGCGTCGTCATCACCAAGGACAACACGACGATCGTCGATGGCGCCGGCGAGTCGTCCGAGGTCACCGGCCGGATCAACCAGATCAAGGCCGAGATCGAGCGGACCGACTCCGACTGGGACAAGGAGAAGCTCCAGGAGCGTCTCGCGAAGCTCGCCGGTGGAGTCTGCGTGATCAAGGTCGGGGCGCACACCGAGGTCGAGCTCAAGGAGAAGAAGCACCGCATCGAGGATGCGATCTCCGCGACCCGGGCCGCGATCGAGGAGGGCATCGTTGCCGGCGGTGGCACCGCGCTCATCCACGCCGCCGAGGTCCTTGACGACCTCGTGCTCGAGGGTGACGAGGCGACGGGTGCGGCGATTGTGCGGCGCGCCGTCCAGGAGCCGCTGCGCTGGATCGCTGAGAACGCTGGCCTCCAGGGCTACGTGGTCACGTCCAAGGTGGCCGAGCTCCCGCTCGGGCAGGGCCTCAACGCCGCGACGGGCGAGTACGGCGACCTGATGGCCGCTGGGGTCATCGACCCGGTCAAGGTGACCCGGTCAGCGCTGCGCAACGCGGCGTCGATCGCCTCGATGATCCTCACGACGGACACGCTGGTCGTCGACAAGCCGGAGGACGAGTCCGAGTCGGGCGGCCACGGTCACGGCCACGGCCACTGACCTCACGGTCGAACCATCGCCAGTGCCCACTCGACACCGTCGAGTGGGCACTGGCGTGTCCGGGCTGGAGAGCGGGGTGGTTCGCCTCCCACCCACTGAGCCGTATGCCGTCCACTGAGCCCCGCAGTCAGCCACCGACCCGGTGAAGTGGCCACTCGACGGTCTGGCGTTTGCTGCGGTGGCCACTCGACCACGGTCGAGTGGCCATCGGCCGAGACCTGACTCCGTGCTCAGGAAGCGGCGGGAATCTCGCCGGCGTAGATCGCCTCGCGGTCGGCCTCACTGAGCCCGCCCCAGACGCCGTAGGGCTCGCGGACATCCAGTGCGTGTGCGCGGCACTGCACCAGCACCGGGCAGCCGGCGCACACGTCCTTGGCCGCCGCATCACGGCCGCGGCGGCGCGGGCCCCGCTCACCCTCAGGGTGAAAGAACACCTCAGGGTTCGCCGTGCGGCAGGCCCCTTGGAGTTGCCAGTCCCACAGGTCCGCCACGGGGCCGGGGAGTCGGGTCAGTTCTGCCATGTCGTTGTCTTTCGATGGGGCGGACGGATCCGGCCGGTGCGCGATCGAGGACCCGTCGCCGGGTCCCATGGCTGACGCTAATCCGGACCCGCTCAGCAGCGAGGCGCTGAAAGGGCAAGAAACAGTCAAGAGATGCCCAAAACATGGCATGCTCGCCTTAGGCGGCCGAAGTGCGGGCGTCGTCGGAGTCGGTTGGGTCCGGTTCGTCGGGGGTTTGGGGGCAGGCATGGAGTTGTCGGTTACGGCGCCAGTGACACGGGGCAGGGTCCCTGCACGCATGCAACTTGACGACAGCATCTCGCTGCCGGAGCTGGCTTCGTTGGCTCGGCACGACCCCCGGGCGTCCGAAGAATTGCTGTCCCGGGTCCGCCAGATGGCACTGAGATACGCCCGGGCCCGGCTGGGCAGGTTCGGCGCCGAGGACGCCGCCCAGGACGTCGCCCAAGAGGTGTGCATGGCGGTTCTGCGTGGCTTGCCGACCTACGAGGAACGCGGCCTGCCCTTCGAGGCGTTCGTCTACACCATCACCGCCCGTCGACTCGCGGACGCGCAACGTGCCGCGATGCGCGGGGCCATCCCGGTCGCCACGGTGCCGGAGCAGCGGGACGAGGCACCCACTCCGGAAGAGATCGCCCTCGTGCGGAACCAAGCTGACCTCGCCCTGACCCTCATGGAGAAACTACCGGCACAGCAACGAGAGATCCTGATGCTCCGGGTTGCCGTTGGGCTCACGGCCCGGGAGACGGCTGCCTCTTTGCGGATGACACCTGGTGCGGTGCGGGTCGCCCAGCACCGGGCCCTGGGGCGGCTCCGGGAGATGATGGCCCAGATCGAGGACACGGAGGTCGCGTGAAGCAGCCATCGCTGCGTGACCTTCTTGACGACGAGGCCCTCCTCGATCGTCTCTCCCGGCGTGAGGACCCCGGCGGCGACCAGCTCGGTGTCTTGCTCGCGGCCGTGGTCGCGCGTGCCGACGCACCACTCTCTCCGGGCCCTCGCCAGTCGCCACGACGGCGACGATTCGTCGCGGCCATGGGGCTGGCCGTCGCGATCTCCGGTGCTGGGATGGCCGCGGCCATGACCATCCCGAGCACGGCGCCATCCCCGCCGGCCACGGTGCAGCCCTCGGTGGCCACCCCCTCGAGCCCGGCACCTGCTGGTAGGGCTGCCCCCGCGTGGCAGCCGGCATCGTCCGGTGCTGCGGTCGCGACCGATGGCACGGCGGCGGACACTCGCGGTGTTCCCACCTCGGGCCACGCCGCAGGCGCCGCGACCCCCGCCGGCTCTGCCACCGCTCTTCCGCTCATCGACATCGGCGGCTCCACCGTGGCTCGACCCGAGAAGCCGACGAGCCGGGCCGATGCCGTGGGCAGCGCCAATCCGACCCCTGTCGCTGCACCGCGGACGGCGCCCGGCACCAGACCTGCCCCCGACGCCAAGACCCGCGACGCCACAACCCGCGACGCCAAGACCCGCGACGCCAAGACCCGCGACTCGAAGACCCGCGACGCCACAAACCCCGACATAGGGAACCCGGAGTCCGACGACACGGCGAGCAACAAGGGCAGTGCGGGTGTCGCCGCCACTGCCGGCCAGACGGATCGTCGCAGCGCCGCGGTCCCGTCGCAACCAGCTGTCCGCCCAGAACGAACCGCTGTCGGTTCACGCCCGACGAGCAAAGCGGTCTCACCGGCCACCACCTCGCTCCGGGCGAGCCCGAAGGTCGAGCCGGCCCGGGCGGGAGTGCCAGGTGCGAACGCTGATCCGGTGGCACAGCCCGCGATCACACCCGAGCAACGCCGTGCGGGTGCGAGTTCACGCTGACCTAGACTGACCGAATGACCCTTGGCCAATCTGTTGCCCCTGATCCCTT
>JBDTAU010000096.1:0-5004 GCA_039924465.1 Dermatophilaceae bacterium | reverse complement strand
GCCGGGTCGTCCTCGGTCCCGAGCCCGAAGGCGGGGTCGGCGTTGTCCGGATCGATCGAGGCGGCGTGCACGGCGGCGATGTAGTCCGCGTCGTGCACCGTCGCGAGCACCTCGTCGGATGCTGGATCCGCCCCCACGACCTCGACACCGTCGGCCTGGAAGACTCCCAAGGCGTCACACAAGCGCGCCGTGAGGTCCAGCCGGATCGGAGCCATGGGGTGGGTGCTGCCGAAGTCGTACTTGGTGAAGTCGTCGTCCCAGACGACACGGGCCTGAGTTGACATGATGGTGACGCTATCGCGAATTCGCGTGCCCGTCAGAGGAGAGTCATGGCCCGGAACAAACTATTCGACGACGACGTCCTGGTGATCGGTCTCGGCCGGTTCGGCTCGGCTGTCGCTCTCGAGCTGACTCGGCTCGGGCACCGGGTCATCGCCGTCGAGAAGGACAACGCCCTGGCCGAGACCTATGTCAACAAGGTCTCCCGGGTCGTGCACGCCGACATGGCTCAGGCCTCGGCCGTCGAGATGGTGATGAACGCCGAGCCAAAGATCGCCATCGTCGGCATCGGCTCCTCGATCGAGTCGTCGGTGCTCGCGGCAGCCAACCTCGTCGACGCCGGAGTCCCCTCGATCTGGGCGAAGGCCCTCTCGGCGGAGCACAAGCGGATCCTCGACCGGATCGGTGTCCACCACGTCATCTCCCCGGAGTCCGATGCCGGCCGTCGGGTGGCCCACCTCGTCAACGGCAAACTGCTCGACTACATCGAGTTCGACGACGGCTTCGCGATCGTCAAGATCAAGCCGCCGACCGAGACCATCGGCTTCACGCTGGAGCAGAGTCAGGTCCGCCGCAAGTACGGCGTCACGGTGGTCGGGGTCAAGGCGCCGGGCGAGGACTTCACCTATGCCGTGCCGGACACCAAGATCTCGGCGCATCACATGCTCATCGTCAGCGGCCCGACCGAGTTGCTGGAGCGCTTCGCCGTGCGACCCTGACCCGCACCCGTCCGCACCGGCCCGCGCCACGCGGGCACTCCGCCAGCGACGCGACCGCGCCGGACGGCGTCAGGTGGAGAGCGGCATACGGACTGATCGTGCCAAGGTCACCCTCAGCGCTGGGGTCAGAAGCGGGCCTGTGGCCCGGGCTGCTGGGCCAGCGAGAGCACCATCGCGATCTCCTGGTCCCCGTCCTCCTTGCTGACCACGCCCATGGGCCGGCGGGAGGAGCTGGGCCGGAAGCCGATGCCGCTCGCGAAGGCGACGGCTCGTCCGTTCTCCGTGCCGACCCAGTAGACGATGTGGCTGTGCCCCTTCTCGCGGGCCACCTTGGCCGCCGACTTGACGAGTTTGGTCGCGACACCGGACCCGCGCGCATCCGGGGAGACCCAGAGCCCGAAGATCTCACCGATCTCCTCGCTCGTGTCCTCGGACGTGTCCTCGGATTTGGACTGGCCGATCGACAGGACCCCGACCTGGGCGCCCTCACGCTCGGCGACGAGTCGGTTCGAGCGCCTCATCCGGGAGCGCCAGCGGTCCTCCGCGTAGGTCTCCTCGTCCTCAAGACGCGCCACGAAGGCCTCGGGCGACTCTCTGAGCGCGGCCAACCGGACGCTCCGGTATTCCTGCCAGTCATCTTCGCCCAGGGCGCGCACCGTGATCTCGCTCATGGGTCAACCTTGGCACGTCGGCGCGTGCTTCGCGAGGTCGGGCGGGAACTCTCACCCAGGTCGGGGGCGCCTGCTTCGGGGAAAACGTGCTCCATCTCGACCTCGAGCGAGTCAGTGAGCCGCGGGTGGGCATGGGTCAGGCCGGTCCGGACGAATCCGCACCGTTCGTAGAGGGCGATCGCGGACGGGTTGATGTCGGCCACCTCGAGCACGACCCGGTCCTTGCCCCGGCGCCGGGCCTCGTCGAGGACGGTCCGCACGAGGGCCTCGCCCACGCCGGTGCCACGGGCGCGGGGCGCGACGTACATGCCGAAGAGGGTCGCAGTGTGGGCCCGTTCCGGCTCCCAGTGCGACCCGAGCCCGGCGCTGCCGGCGACTCCCGTGTCGTCGTGGGCCTGCACCAGCCAGGCCCCTTCGATGCTCGAGCGCCAGTCGGCCTCCTCGAAGAGCGCCTCGTCGGCGTAGGTGAACCAGAAGGCGTCCGGGGCGTCCTGGAGCATCTCGAGCCGGATGTCGCGGTGAGCCGCCCAGTCGTCCGGCTGGACCTGCTGCAGGCGGATCGGGCGTCTGCCGCTGTGCTGGCTCCCGCTCGCGTCGCTCGTCATGTGCTCAGCCTGCCCTCAACCCTGCCCCGAGGCCAGCGCTTTGGAGCGCGCCGCCGCTGCCTCGATCGCGTTGATGAAGGCCGCCCGGACCTTCTGGTCATCGAGTTGGCGCAGCGCCGCGACCGTGGTGCCGCCGGGTGAACTGACCTGTTCGCGCAGGACGGTGGGGTGCTCCCCGGTGTCCTTGAGCATGGTCGCCGCTCCGTAGAGGGTCTGCACCACGAGTTCGGTGGCGGTGGCGCGGGGCAACCCGAGGACCACGCCGGCCTCGATCATCGCCTCGACCACGTAGAAGATGTAGGCCGGTCCACTGCCGGAGATGGCGGTCACCGCGTCGAGGTGCTTCTCCTCGAGTCGCACCACCTTGCCGCAGGAGCTGAGCAACGCCTCGGCCCGGTCCAGGTGCTCGTCGATGCAGTGCCGGCCGGGTGAGATCCCGGCCATCCCCTGGTCGACGAGCGCCGCAGTGTTGGGCATGACCCGCACGACCGACGCGCCGTCGGGCAGGCGCGACTCGAGGAACTCCGTGGTGATGCCGGCGGCGAGCGAGATCACGGTGTCTCCGGCCACGACGTGGTCGCGCACCTCGTCGAGCAGCGCGGCCATGTCCTGCGGTTTGACCACGAGCACCAGCGTGTCGGCGAGCGCCGCGGCCTCGGTGTTGGACAGCACCCGGACGCCGTACTTGGCCGACAGGGCGGCGCCGCGCTCGACGTGGCGCTCGGTGATGACCAGGTTGCTCGCCGGGCGGCCCGAGCGCAGCAGCCCGGACAGGAGGGTCTCCCCCATGACGCCGGCGCCGAAGATGGCCGTGATGCCCATGTCCTCAGCCCTTCGTCGCGAGGCCGCGGAGGAAGAACATGACGTTGCCGGGCCGTTCGGCCATCCGGCGCATGAGGTAGCCGTACCACTCGTCGCCATAAGGGATGTAGACCCGCATCTGGTCGCCGCGGTCAGCGATCCGCTTCTGCTCGTCGGGGCGGATCCCGTAGAGCATCTGGTACTCGAAGGAGTCCGCGCCCCGACCGGCCTGGGCCGCCAGTGCCCCGGCGATCTCGACGAGGCGGGGGTCGTGGCTGGCCACCATCGGGTAGCCCGGACCCTGCATCAGGACCTTGAGGCACCGCACGTAGGACTTGTCGACCTCGGCTCCGGACTGGAAGGCCACCGACTCCGGCTCCTTGTAGGCACCCTTGCAGAGCCGCACGCGGGACCCCTCCCGGGCGAGGTCCCGGCAGTCGGCCTCGGTGCGGTGCAGGTAGGCCTGGACCACGGCCCCGACGCTCGGGAAGTCCTGCCGCAGCGCCCCCAGCGCCTCCAGGGTGTCGTCGGTGCTCGTGTGGTCCTCCATGTCAAGGGTGACCGTCGTGCCGACCTGCGTCGCCACCGTGCAGATCTCGTGGGCGTGGGAGAGGGCGACCTTGGCGCCGTCGCCGGGGAGCAGCCGGCCGAGGGCACTCAACTTCAGGGACACCTCGACGACCCCACCCGAGGTCAGCCCCTGATCGTGCAGGGCACGCAGCAGGCCCACGTAGGCGTCCTTGGTGGCGGTCGCCTGCGCCTGGTCGAGGGTGTCCTCACCGAGAAAGTCGATGGTGGCGCGTCGACCGGTGCCGGCGAGCTGCGCCGCGGCGCCAACGACGTCGGCGCGCTGCGAGCCCGGGACGAACCGGCGCACCACCGAGCGCGATACCGGGGCCTGCTCGACGAGGTCCCGGATGCGTTCGGACTTGGACAACTGAAGCAGCGAGTTGCGCAGCAGGTCACTGGCGTCCACGGGTACCTCCATCGATGGGCGAACGGCCTCAGGTGGGGCCACGGAGCAAATCTACCGCCGGGCCACTCGCGAGCCGGGACCAGTCGGGCCGACTCGATCGCATGGACACCGAATCGTTCCAGCCGCTGACCTTCGACGAGCTGAGCGCCACCATCCGTGTGGTGGACACCCCTGTCGCGCGGCTGGTTCGTCCGCCCCGTGCGGACGAGACGTGCATCTCCGGTCGGTGGCGCGCGACGGCATCGATAAGTTGCTCAGCGGCTTCGTGCCGCGCCGGCGGCGGCGGCACCCGGAGTCGGAGACCGTGTTCTTTCGCGACCGGTGACGAAGAATTCGGGCGACGGATCGCTCGAGGATCCCTAGGGTGGCGCTATGCCGATCCTCACGCCGGACGCTGACCAGCTCGCCGCTGCCCGGGATCTCCTGATTGCGGCTCAACAGGACCCGCGAACCGCGTGCGCCTATGTGGGGACCGAGCCAGCCGGGGTCGAGGCGGAGTTGGAGGGGCTGTCACCGACGTGGACCCAGACGGCGCGGGTGGCCACGCGTGGGGGCGACGTCGTGGGGGTGGTCGTCGTCGACGGCGACGAGGAGACCGGACGCAGCTGGATCCACGGTCCTTGGATGAAGGACGACGAAGCCTGGGGGCAGTGGGCTCGACCCCTCATCGACGCCGCGATCGAGCAGACCTCGGACAGCATCGATGACCATGAGATCAGCGCGGACCCGGCCAACACGCGGATGGCAGCGCTCGCGGACGACCTCGGCTGGCACCGCAGCGCGGTCAATATCGCTTACGTCGCCCGAAGCGATGAGGGCTGGCCACTGCCCGACGGAGGGTCGACGAGCGTCGTGCCACGTCGAGCCACGGCTGCGGACCTACCCTCGATCGCAGAGTTGCATACCTCGGCCTTTCCCGGCACCTACGCGACTGCGCGTCAGCTGGTCGAGGA
>JBDTAU010000095.1:0-5132 GCA_039924465.1 Dermatophilaceae bacterium | reverse complement strand
GAGGGCCAGTCGGTGCGGCGGTCGGAGAAGACCGGGAGCATGTAGCGGCGCACCGGGTCGGCGTAGAACGCCTCGGTGAAGTCGACGCCAGCGGCCGGCATCGGGGTCTCGGTGGCCGGGACCATCGTGTTGAGCATCTGCGGCGGCACGAGCATCGACATCGTGGCCCGCTCCGCCTGGTCGCGCTCGAGGTCGGCGTAGAAGCGGTCGTCCAGCAGGTCGCCCATGAGGGCACGCAACTGCTTGAGGTTCTTGACGCAGTTGGCCCGTTGCCACTGGGCGCTGTCCCAGTTGTCCTGCGTCACGCCGGTCCATCCCGGCAGGCGGGTCCAGTCGGGCTCGATGAGGTCACGCTGGCGATAGGCGTATGGCTGCTGCACCTTGCTCATGTAGCCACCGTAGCGGGAATATCCGCCGATTTCCCCCTATCATGGGGGAGGATTCGCTCTAATGATTCCCGTTGAACAAAGGATTTCCCTCGTGGCCCAGCGCTCCGCCTCGTCTCCGGTCGGTCTGCACCGGGTCCTCGAGCCCACCGGCGACGCAATCACCCTCCCGCAGGCTGCACGGCGCCTCGACCCCAGCCCGCAGCTGTGGCCCGACGAGGTGCGGATCGAGATCGAGATGCTCAATCTCGACGCGGCCTCGTATCGGCAGTTGTCGGAGCAGCACACCACCGAGGGCATCGACGGCACCGTTGACGGGGGAGCGTTGCGCGCCGAGGTCCTGCACATCGTGGCGACCCGGGGCAAGATGCAGAACCCGGTCACCGGGTCCGGCGGGATGCTGATCGGCACGGTCGCCGAGGTGGGCCCCGAGAGCCGACTCGGCCTAACGGTGGGGGACCGGGTCGCGACGCTCGTCTCGTTGTCGCTGACCCCGCTCGCCATCACCGACGGTCTGCGCCGGTGGGACGGCCTCTCGGAGCAGGTGCCCGCGGAGGGCCACGCCATCCTCTTCGGGCGCAGCATCGCGGCCCGGCTGCCCGACGACCTCGACCCGCACCTCTCGCTCCTGGTGATGGATGTGTGCGGGGCCCCGGCGCTGGTCGCCCGAGTCGTGCAGGAGCACGCACGGGCCACTGCACAGAGCGCCCGAGCCACCGAACCCAGCGCACCGGCAGCACCATCAGTACTCGTCCTGGGCGGTGCCGGGAAGTCGGGATCACTCTCGCTCGCCGCGGCCCGGGCAGCCGGCGCCGGGCGGATCATCGCCGTCGTGCCCACCGAGCGTGAGCGCGACCTGCTGGCCCCCACCGGGCTCGCCGACCAGGTGGTGCTGGCCGATGCCCGCTCGCCGCTCGGCCTGCTCGCCGCCGTGGAGGCAGCGGGCGGCCCGGCCGACGTGACCGTCGTGTGCGTCGATGTCCCCGGCTGCGAGCAGCCGGCGATCCTCTCGACGGCCCAGGGCGGCACCGTCATCTTCTTCAGCATGGCCACGAACTTCGCCGCGGCGGCGCTCGGCGCCGAAGGACTGGCCGCGGACGTGCGGATGCTGGTCGGCAACGGCTACGTGCCGGGTCACGCCGACTACGCCCTCGGCCTCATCCGCGAGAACATGGCCGTACGCACCCTCTTCGAGTCCCGCCTGGCCCCCCACATCGGAGCACCCCAGTGACCCCAGCCGCCCCCGCTCGCCTCGAGCTCGACCCCGCAGTCGTGCGCCGCGCCCGGTCCCTGGCCCGCACGGCGGCGGCCCCCGTCGTCAAGCTCGCCCAGCGGCATACGACCGTGTCCGTCGAGCGGGCCACGCTGCGCCTCGCGGGACTCTCCGGAGCTGACCACGAGCGGATCCCGTGGGTCAACCACCTCGTCACCGCGGTCCGCGACGAGGTCGGGCTCGAGCACGGTGTCACCACCCCCGTCTACGACGCCCTGGCGCGGGGCGAGGCGCCCGACCTGGTCACGCTGGCCCAGAAGGCGGCGAGCGGCAACGTCTCCTTCCGTATGCCGCTGGGCCGGGACGCGCTCGCCGCGCGGCGGGCCGCTGCGCGCGGAGTGGGGGTCGGGATCAGGACCATCGACGCCTCGCGCCGCACCCGGGACCGGCTCATCACGCGGCTCGGCGACCCGAAGCAGCAACCGTGGATCTATCTCATCGTCGCGACGGGGGACATCTACGAGGACATCCCGCAGGCACAGGCGGCGGCTCGCGAGGGGGCCGACGTCATCGCCGTCATCCGCTCGACCGGGCAGTCGCTGCTCGACTACGTCCCCGAGGGGGCCACCCGGGAGGGCTTCGCCGGGACCTACGCCACGCAGGAGAACTTCCGCCTGATGCGGGCGGCGCTCGATGACGTGAGCAAGGAGCTGGGCCGCTACGTCCGGCTGACCAACTACGCCTCCGGGCTGTGCATGCCCGAGATCGCGGTGCTGGCCGGGATGGAACGCCTCGACATGATGCTCAACGACTCGATGTACGGCATCCTCTTCCGCGACATCAACCCGATCAGAACCTTTGTGGACCAGCGCTTCTCGCGCCAGATCCACGCGCGGGCCGGCATCATCATCAACACCGGCGAGGACAACTACCTGACGACGGCCGATGCCGTCGAGGCCGCCCACACGGTCACCGTGAGCCAGTTGCTCAACGAGCGATTCGCCAAGGAGGCCGGACTGGAGGACTGGCAACTCGGCCTCGGGCACGCGTTCGAGATCAACCCGGACGTGCCGGAGAGCTTCCGGCTCGAGCTCGCTCACGCGATGCTGGCCCGCCAGCTCTTCCCGCGCGCCCCGCTCAAGTGGATGCCGCCGACCAAGCACATGACCGGCGACATCTTCAAGGGCTACCTGCTCGACGGCTTCTTCAACCTCGCCGGGGCGCTGACGGGTCAGAGCATCCTCCTCGTCGGGATGATGACCGAGGCCGTGGTGACTCCCTTCCTCTCGGACCGTGACCTGGCGCTGCAGAACGTGCGCTATGTCCTGGGCGCCGCCAGCGGGCTGAGTGAGGACTTCCACCCGCCCCGGGACGGCTTCATCCAGACCCGCGCGCGCCAGGTGCTCTCCGAGGCGGTCGACCTGCTGGAGCGCATCGTCGCGGACCCGGGTGGCGCCTCCGGTCGCGGGTCGGCGCCACTGTTGTCGGCCATCGCCGACGGGACCTTCGGGCTGATGAAGCGACCGGCCGACCGCGGCAAGGGCCTCGACGGGGTGGTCGAGCGGGCCGATGACTACGACAACCCGGCCATCACGGCACTGGCGACACCCGCACGCCGGACCACGGGGCGGGCCTCGGGGGGCACTCGGGCCGCTGGGAGCAGACCGAGCGCACGGAGCGCACGGAGCGCGAAGGGTGGAGAGGCATGAGCGGGCCCATCATCCGCCCCTACGGCGACACGACCGGCGACGGCATGATGCAGGTCTCCTTCACGCTGCCGATCCCGCACGACAAGCGGGCCGAAGGGGCCGCCCTGCAGCTGGCCAAGAAGATGGGGCTCGAGCCGGCGCTGCTCGTGCACGCCAAACCGATCGGTCCCGATTTCACCTTCTTCGTCGTCTACGGCTCCTCGACGCACCTGATCAATCTCGACGAAGTGCAGGTGACGGAGCGCGACTACCCGCTGATCTCCTCCAAGGACGTCAACACCGCGATCAAGAGGCAGCTGCGCAGGAGGTGCGTCGTGGTCGGGGCCTGCATCGGGACCGACGCCCACACCGTCGGGATCGACGCGATCCTCAACATCAAGGGCTTCGCGGGGGAGAAGGGCCTCGAGTACTACCGACAGATCGACGTGGTCAACCTCGGTGCCCAGGTCCTCGTCCCTGAGCTGGTCGCCCAGGCGCGTGCGGTCAGGGCCGATGCCGTCCTGGTCAGTCAGGTCGTGACGCAGAAGGACGCGCACATCCACAACATCACGGCGATGTCGGCCGCGTTCCGCGAGGCCTACCCGGCCGGTCAGGTGCCGATCCTCATCGCCGGAGGGCCGAGGTTCGAGGAGGGCTCGGGGCCAGCTCTCGGCGTCGACCGGGTCTTCGGCCGCGGGACCACCCCCGGTGAGGTCGCCAGCTACCTCGTCCACGAGATCACCCAGCGAAAGGCCAGAGCATGAGCGAGCGCACGACGAAGGCTTCGGTCGGCACCCGCATCACCCATCGCCGGTACGTCCCCTACAGCCACGCCCACTACGCGGGAAACCTCGTCGACGGCGCCTACTCCCTGGGTGCCTTCGGCGACGTCGCGACAGAGATGTGCATCGTCACGGACGGCACCGAGGGACTCTTCGCCTCCTACAGCGACGTCCAGTTCCTCGCACCGGTGCGAGCCGGGGACGTCATCGAGATCAGCGCCGAGATCGTTCGGGTGGGTTCGCGCAGCCGGGAGATGGACTTCGAGGTCCGGGTCGTCGGTCGCGGGATCCCGGAGCGGGATGAATCCGCAGCTGAGGTCCTCGAGCCGCCGATCATCGCCACCACGGCCCGGGGCACCGTCGTCGTCCCCTGAAGCGGGGCCACTCGACCTGGCCCGCGGGGCGGGGCCCCTCGATCTGGCCCGCGGGCGGGGCCACTCGACTCGGCGCGCGGGGCGGGGCCACTCGACCTGGCGCGCGGGCGGGGCCACTCGACTCGGCGCGCGGGCGGGGAGATGCGCGGGTGGGCCAGTGAGCGGCATACCTTAGGTCCGTGCGTCGACTGCTGCTCGCCCTCGGGAGTGGGGGACTGCTCTGTCTGGCGTTCCCGACGTTCGACATCTGGGTGGCGGCCCCGCTGGCTCTTGCCGTGCTGGCCTGGGCGCTCACGGGGGTCCGCACGCGGGTCGGGGCCGGGCTCGGTCTCGCCGCTGGCCTCGCCTTCTTCGTCCCGACCCTGCACTGGTCCGGGATCTATGTCGGGGCGCTGCCCTGGCTCGCCCTGTCGACCCTCGAGGCCCTCTTCTTCGCGGTGGCCGGCGGCCTCTACGCGTGGCTGAGCCGGGGCGGCCAGGTCCGTCCGCTCGCCTTCGCGCTGGTCTGGGTCGTCACCGAGGGCTTCCGGGGGAGGGCGCCCTATGGCGGCTTCCCGTGGGTGAAACTTGCCTTCGGGCAAGCAGATTCGCCCTTCGGCCGCCTCGTGGCGCTCGGCGGCCCGCCCTTCGTCGGCTTCATCATCGCCCTCGTCGGCGGCCTGCTCGCCCTCGTCGTCTCCCGCGCGCTG
>JBDTAU010000094.1:0-3131 GCA_039924465.1 Dermatophilaceae bacterium | reverse complement strand
GTACCGCGACGCTGGCCAAGGCCCGAGCCCAGGCCCTGGAGCAGGTCGACCTGCCCGAGGTGCACAACCGCAAGGTGTACGAACTCTCCGGAGGAGAACAGCAACGCATCGCCTTGGCCCGGCTCCTGCTCAAGCCATGCCAGCTCGTATTGGCCGATGAACCCACCGGGTCCTTGGACCCCGTCAACCGGGACATCGTCCTGGACCTGCTCAAGGCCCTCTCTGAACAAGGCAAATCCGTCATCATCGTCACCCACGATGACGCAGTGGTAGGCCGCTGCGACCGCGAAGTCGTCCTAATCCCAGCCATTCACGATGGTCTCAGGCCGGCCACCAGTCGCGTCTCCCAGAGCACGTAGCCAGCCGATGACCGCGCCAATATCGGCGCTGCCGCGATCCGCTGCTTGGCTGCGGCGCCCCGTGAGCACTTCGCCACCCGAGCCTGAACAGGCTTCCGCAATTGCCGCGATCCGCTCGATTGCGTCGGGGTGCGTGCTGCGGAACCTGTCGCGGTAGATCGTTGAGGGGTTGTCAGGTTCGGGGTGGCCAACCGGGTCCATGGGGCGGGGACTCCACCCACCCCAGCTGCGCGTCCGGATCTTCGGCCTGCGCCTGCTGGATCGTGCGCTCCCATGCCCGGCTCCGGACAGGCGGTAGCTTCTCCCGAGTAGATCGGGCCAGATCACCGTTGTAGAACACCAAGAACGTCTCGTCCTCCTCACGCGGGCCCAGCAACTCATCGAAGTACAGGTCGACATCGCCCCTGGGGTGATCGGTAAGCACCCGTTCCCACTGGTCAGCACTAATGGCGACCGTGAGAACCACCCCCGAGTGAAGAAGCTCAAATCTTCCTGGGGCGACCTCACGCACCGGGCCCTGATGTCTCAACGCGTCCAGCAGAATCTGCCATTGCGCTTCCCTGCTCGCCACCACCGCCCGACCCTGGTCGCTTCCCGTCGGCCCTACCGGGTGCCCGCGGTGGCGTTCGACATGGCGATAGGCGGCCATCTCGACCTCGCGTGCCACGGCCGGTGCGTACGCCGCGGGCTCCAGGTAGCCGCTCAGTTCGCGCCACTGCGCATCAAAGGGGAGCCGGATCGCCCCGAAAGACGGAACGTCCAGAAAGTCTGGCTCCGACGGCGGTGCCAGCCCGAACTCGACCACGAGCTCTGCCCCATGCTGACCGTCAGCAACCTTCAGGGATTCCACCCAGACGTCTCGACCGAAGCCGTCGTAGCGGTCGATTCCGTCCTCAGCCAGGCGGTACGGGTCGCCGGGATCGATTCCACCCGGATGCGGGTTCGTCAGGATCACCAACAGTCCTAGAAGAAATGCCTCATCCTCCATGCCCTCCATCATCTTCTACCCAACGTCCTGACATCAGCGTGAGACGTTTACCGCACATGCTGCGATCCGCGCGCCAAGCCAACGTCCGAGAAGGTGCGTCTATCCAGCCGCGAGTCGGGCGCAGGGGTTTTACCGGGTCTGCTTGTGGTGCACGGGGAATCGCGGACGTTTGCCCGACTCTGCCGCTGCCTGCTGGCGAGGCCGTCAAGGGTGTGTCGTCCACGGGGGCGTGTCAGTTGGTCGAGTCATGAGAGGGCTTGAGGTCACCGCTCTGGGCATCTTGTCCTTCGTGGCGCACGTCGTGGCCCGTGTCAGGGCGATGGGTAGTGGGGGCGTGTCGGGGCCAGATCAGGGTGCTGGTCGCCCACGCGAAATCGATCATCCAGACCAGGGCCAGCCAGCGGTAGTTGTCTCCCAGCGCCCCGGACTTGGTCGGGTCATCGACCCACCAGATGAGAGCTGCGCTCAGGCCGCCGGCTATCACGACCGCCGTGGAGGTGCGCAGGACATCGCCCCAGCAGTGCCGCGTGTAGGCCCTGCCGTAGAGCTTGCGAGGTGCCGGTCCGTCGGCGAAGCGGTGGGCGAAGCGAACGTCGGCCCAGCCGATCATCCGGTGGCCGGAGGCGATGGAGAAGCCGATGTAGATCGCAGCGAGGCCGTGCTCGACTCCGGCGGTGGCGCCGGAGCGAAGATGGACCGCGGTGGCGATCAGCAACACCAGGTCGATGACGGGCACGCTGGCCAGCAACGCCAGCCCGAGGCGGGGTCGGCGCAACGGGTACCGCGCCACCAGGCCCGCGGCGATGGCGAGCCAGAACGCCAACTCGCAGGCGATGATGAAGGTCAAGATCATGGGCGGTCTCCGTATTCGAAGGCAAGGCCATACGTTCTTAGCACGGCCGTACTAAGAAAGTAGCACGGTCGTGCCAAGATGGTCTCGTGCCAAAACTCGTCAACTACCCCGAACGACAAGTGGCTATCGCTGAGGCTGCCTGGCGGCTGGTGCTGCGTCATGGCGTGGGTGGTGTCTCGGTCCGAGCGGTGGCGGCCGAGGCGGACCTGGCGACCGCGTCCCTGCGCCAAGCGTTCCCCACCCAGGATGCACTCCTAGGTTTCTGCTTCGAGTTGGTGCTCGAGCGGGCCGCTGCCCGGATCACCGCCCTACCAGCGGGAGGGGACGCGCGCGAGCGCGCTGAACGGACGCTGCTGGAGGTGCTCCCGCTGGATGCGGAACGGGCGGCCGAGATGCAGGTCTGGCTCTCATTCGCGGGAGCATCGATGACGGACCCGCTGCTCTCATCGATCTACGCACGCGGCCACGACGCCCTGCGTGAGCTATGCCTCGCAGTGATCCAAGCCCTGGCCCCCGAGGTCGATGCCCAGATCGAGGCAGGCCGCCTGCACGCCCTCATCGACGGCCTGGCGATGCACCTGGTGTCCCGACGCGACCCAACCGCGATCGAGGCGGCCCCCCGGATCCTGGGCACTCACCTGGACTCCCTCGGTTGAACCCCAACAGAACGCGACTACCACCGGAACCTCAATGCCAACGTGACATCAACGCACTATCCCTGAATGCCCTGATCCGCTGGCTCATGGGATGGCCGAGAAGGTGCGTCCTTCCAGCCGCGAAAGACGCTGACTGACTCAGGGTCCGCTCCACCCCTTGGCCGCCCATTCCACTGGTAGAGCGTGGGCCGAGCCACTTTCATAGCCGGTTTCAGACGGGTCCTTCGGGCAAGGTGCCACGCTCAGGGTTGTGCAGTCTTGGTTGCTTCTCGACA
>JBDTAU010000093.1:0-9528 GCA_039924465.1 Dermatophilaceae bacterium | reverse complement strand
TGGCCCTGCGCCACGACCTCTCGGCCCTCATCACGAGCCAGCACCCCGAGGCCCGTCTCGAGTTCAAGACGGCGGCGGTCGTCGTGCTCACCAGGGGGCTGGCGACCGACGTGGCTGCCGAGGCAATCGCCGCGGCCCGAGAGGTCGGCGGCCGGCACCCCGGGGTCAAGGTGATCACCGGCAAGGACCTCCTCGAGTTCTCCTTCTCACACGCCGACAAGGGGACGGCTGTCACCGCCCTCGGCCTCGAGCGAAGGGCGAGCGCGCGGATCTACCTCGGTGACGACGTCACCGACGAGGACGTCTTTACCCGGTTGACGCTGCCCACCGACGTCACGATCAAGGTCGGAGCCGGCCCGACGGCAGCCCGCTACCGGCTCCCCGACGAGGCGGCCGTGGCGCAGGCCCTGCTGCGTCTGGTCAGGGCCACCTCGGCCGGGCCCCATCCCGCCAGCGGGTAATCACCAGCGCACAGACCCGTCCCGGGTCAGCGCCGGCAGGCGCCTGTGGACGAACGCACCACGAGCTCGGGCCGGAAGACGTACTCGGCGCGCGGCGATGGCTGCCCCGCGATCTCATCGAGCAGGGCCCGGACCGCAGCAGCACTCATCGCCTCGACGCTCTGGCGCACCGTGGTCAGCGGCGGGTCCGTGAAGGCGATCAGCGTCGAGTCGTCGTAGCCGACGACGGACAAGTCCCGCGGCACCTGCAGTCCGCGCTTGCGGGCCTCCCGGATCGCCCCGAGCGCCATCAGGTCGGAGCCACACACGACGGCCGTCGCGCCCCGCTCGATGAGTCGACCGGCGGCACTGGCGCCGCCCTCGACGGTGAACAGCGACCGCTCGATGAGGTGGTCGATGTCAGAGCGCCCCAGCAGCTCCTGCATGGAGTGACGGAATCCGGTGATCTTGCGGATCACCGGGACGTAGCGGTCCGGCCCCACGGCGAGCCCGATCTCGCGGTGCCCGAGGCTGACCAGGTGCTCGAGCGCGAGCCCCATCGAGGCGACGTCGTCGTTGGAGATGAACGGCGCATCGACCCCATCGATGTAGCCGTTGACCAGCACGATCGGCAGACCCCGATCCCGCAGCGCGACGTAGCGCTCCGGCCCACTGTTGGTGTCGGCGTGCAACCCCGAGATGAAGATGATGCCGGAGACGCCGCGATCCAGGAGCATCTGGACGTAGTCGTCCTCATGCACCCCGCCGGCCACCTGGGTGCACAGCACGGGGGTGAAGCCGCTCTGCGCCAACGCATTCTCGATCAGCTGGGCAAAGGCCGGGAAGATCGGGTTGGTGAGCTCGGGGACTATGAGGCCGACGAGCCCAGCACTCTTGCGCCGCAACCGACTCGGCCGGTCATAGCCCAGGACGTCGAGGGCGGTCAGCACCCCTTGTCGGGTCGCCTCGGCCACGCCGGGCTTGCCATTGAGCACCCGCGAGACCGTCGCCTCGGAGACCCCGGCCTGGGTAGCGATGTCGCGCAGGGTCGCCTTCATGTTCGCCGCCTCCTTGGCCTGCGTGGGAGGGGTCCGTCGGCAGGGCGCTGCCAGGTCCAGACACGGGCACCGGGTCCCTCCGCCGTCAGGGTAGCGGTCCCGTCACCCAGCTCGACCGGCAGTCCGTATGCCGCTGCGCCCGTCTCGATCCCGGCGAGGCGTCGTGCGGGGATCGTCAGGGGTTCGTGCGCGGCGCGCGCGACGTGCACGAGCGCGGTCTCCGTCAGTCCCTCCCGAAGGAAGACGATGGCGTCCTCGTCCGCATGCACCCAGCGCAGCCCTCCGGCCCGCAACGCCTCGGAGCCCCTACGAGTCGCGATGAGTCCGCGGTAGGTCGCGAGGATCGTGGTGTCCCAACGGGATTCGTCCCACGGCATGGGCCGGCGGCCGTCTTCACCGAAGGCCCCCTCCATCCCGATCTCATCGCCGTAGGTGAGCATCGGCATCGAGGGCAGGGTGAACAGCAGGGCCGCCGCGGCCTCAAGCACCCTGCGGTCGGGGCCGACCAGGGTGCGCACGCGGGTGGTGTCGTGGGACCCGACGAGGTTGAACGAATGGACGAGGGACTGCCACGAGATACGGGAGGTGAAGTCGCGCATCGTCTCGACGACCGCTGCGGCGTCGAGGACCGGGACCGGGATCGGCGCGCCGAGGAAGTTGGGGTCGTTGGTGTCCTGGCGAAGCCAGGTCCAGACCGGCTTGCAGAAGCCGGCGTAGTTCATCACTCCGTGCCAGCCGTCGCCCGGCAGGTCGCCCGTGTAGTCGTGAAAGTGCTCGCCGACGAGCAGTGCCTCGGGCGCCCAGCGCGCCATGGAGTCCCGCAGCTGGCGGGCGACATCATGGTTGACGTCGGTAGCCCGCCACCGGCCGGTCATGTTGGCGACGTCGACACGCCAGCCGTCGAGTCCGCCCGAGCGGCCGAGCCACTTGCGCACCACCCCGCTGCGGTCCTCGAGGAGTCGACGGCGCAGGTCCTGGTTGCGATGGTTGAGCTTGGGCAACGACGTCACTCCGAGCCAGGAGACGTAGTCCGCTCCCTCCCAGATGTAGTAGTCGCGCTCGGGACGGCTCCGGCCGCCCTTCCCGGTCGCTGCGAGGAACCACTCGTGCGTGTCACCGGTGTGGTTGGTGGTGAAGTCCCCGATCACCTTGAGGCCCCGGGCATGGGCCGTCTTCGTCAGGCGGCGCAGCGCGGCGTCACCACCGAGGAGATCGTCGACGACCTCGAAGGAGGCGGCGTCGTAGCGGTGGTTGGACCTCGCGGGGAAGAACGGCGTCAGGTAGACGACGTCGACCCCGAGGTCCTCGAGGTGATCGAGGTGCTCGGTGATGCCGTCGAGGTCGCCGCCGTAGACCTGCCGGGCGATCCGACCGCCCCGGGTGTCGACCGGGTCGTCCCAGTCCGCCGGGTGGGCCCAGTCGGGCAGCTCACGCCGGTCAGCGGCCTTGGAGCGGGCGAAGCGGTCCGGGAAGATCTGGTAGACGACCGAGCCCTGCGCCCAGGCGGGCGGCGGCGCGTCGTGGGCCACGAGCCGGAAGTCGCTCGCGTCGGGCACATCGCGCCGGTGCACGCCGGTGCCGTTCAGCCACGCGTACGTGGTCGGCCCACCAGCCAGCAGGAAGCGGTAGCTCGTCACCGGGTTGTGGACCGTGACCGGGGCGCCCCACCAGGCATCGGTTTCGGTGATCTCGAGGATCCGGGCCCGGCCGAAGACCTGCTCCCCGTCCGGTACGGTCCGGACGTACACATCGGTGACCTCAGCCTCGAGCGGCACCCGGACGAGGACGTTCACCGTCTCCCCGAGGTGCGGGGCCTGGGTCGACACGTAGCGAGCGGAGCCATCGTGGTGCGCCACCCCGAGCCCGACCGCGGATGACGAGGGCGGCGAGCTCAGCGGCATACGGACGTCACTTCACCGACCCGGCAGTGAGCCCGCCGACGAGGAAGCGCTGGACCGAGAAGTAGAGCGCCATGACCGGCACTGACGCCAGGAGAGCGCCGGCGCAGAAGGGACCGAAGTACTTGTTGCGGTCGGCCTTGAGCAGCGACCACAACCCGACCGCGAGGGTCTGGTTCTCCGAGTCCTTGAGGAAGATGCTCGCGAGCAGGAACTCGCTGAAGAGACCCACGAAGGAGAGCATCCCGACGGTGGCCAGGATCGGCAGGACGAGGCGCAGGGTCATCGTGAAGAAGATGCGGGCATGGCTCGCACCGTCGACCTTGGCCGCTTCGTCCAGCTCCTTCGGCACGGTGTCGAAGTAGCCCTTGAGCAGCCAGACGTTGGCGCCCATCGCGCCGCCGAGGTAGGCGATGATCAGGCCGGGCTGGGTGTTGAGCCCGATGGCCGGGATCGACTCACCGATGGCGTCGAAGGTCAGATACATCGCGACGAAGGCGAGCATGACTGGGAACATCTGCGCGAGGAGCAGCGTCATCAGGCCCGTGCGGCGGCCCTTGAAGCGCATCCGGGAGAAGACGTAGGCCGCCGCCGCACCGATGAAGACGCTCGCGAAGGCGCCGATGCCACAGACGATGAGGGTGTTGCGATACCAGGCCCAGTAGGGGCGGATGCTGAACAACTCCGTGAAGTTGGCCAGCCCGGCGTTGCTCGGCACCAGCGACGTGGTGCTCAGGGTGCCCGACGGGTTGATCGCCGCGGAGACGATGAACACGAGCGGGAAGAGCGCCCAGACCAGCGCCACCGCCGCGAGCAGGTACTTCCACCACGTGCCATTCTTGCGCTTCTGCCCGACGACCCGGGGCTCGTGGGCCGGCGTCACCCGGGTCTCAGTGCTGACCGTCATGTCAGTTCACCTCTTCCAGTGCCTTGGTTTGGCGGAAGCCGATCCACGACAACACCGCCACAATCATGAAGATGAAGATGGAGATCGCGGCTGCGTAGCCGAAGCTGGGGGACGCGCTGGTGAACGCGAGTCGATAGGCGTAGGTGATGAGCAGGTCGGTGGAGCCGATCGCACTCTGTCCGCCCTCGAAGGGACCGCCCTCCGTCATCAGGTAGATCAGCCCGAAGTTGTTGAAGTTGAAGGCGAACGAGGCGATCAGCAGGGGCCCGACCGCCACGAGGACGAGCGGCATGATGATCGACCGGACCGTCCGCAGGCCGGTGGCGCCGTCGATGGCCGCGGCCTCCTTGACGTCCCCGGGGATCGACTGCAGCGCACCGGTGCACACGATGAACATGTAGGGGAAGCCGAGCCAGAGATTGGCGATGAGGATGGCCGCCTTGGCCGCGAGCCCGTTGCCCAGCCAGTCGACGTTGAGCCCGGTCAGGTCGTTGATGAGACCGAACTGTTGGTTGAACATCGACGCCCACACCAGGGCGGTGACGAACCCTGGTAGTGCATAGGGCAACACGAGCACCGCCCGCATGAGCCCCTTGCCCTTGAGCCGGGGATCGTTGAAGAGCAGGGCGAGCCCGAGCCCGAGCAGGAACGTGCTGAGCACGGAGGTGACGGCGAAGACGAAGTTCCAGCCGACGATCTTGACGAAGCCGGAGCGCAGCGTGGGGTCGGTCAACGCGTTCGTGAAGTTCTTGAAGCCGACGTACTCCTTCCAGCCCTGCGGCAGGCGGTCGTTCGGGTCGGCAACGTTGACCCAACTGGCATTGACCGGCCCGTAGACCTTCGGAGGCTGCCCCTGCGCCTCGGGTCGCGTGTCGGTGATGCGCTCGGTCGCCGGGTCGTAGGTCGCCGCCGGTTTGCCCTCGAAGGCCTCGCTGAGCCCCACCCGCTTGATGGCGGCCCCGTTGCTCGTCGGGACGGCGAAGTCGTTGAGGTCCTGCCGGGCATTGACCTGGCGGCCGTTGAGGATCGTGTAGCCCTTGGCTGCGCTGACCCGCCCGAGTGCATTGACGGTGAGATCGGCGGCGGGGAGTTCGGTCAGCCCGTCCTTGGTGCCGGCATAGGTCTGCTTGGTCGTCGGGTTGGTCAGGATGTAGACGGGGGCGCCGGTGGCGGGGTCCGCCCCCGCCTTGACTGCGACGGAGAGCGCGTAGCGCGGCTGGCCCTTGACCTCCTCCACGGAGCTGGAGGTGATCGCCTGGATCGACTCCTGCTTGGACAAGCTGTGCCCGTCGCCCCAGTTGGTGAACGAGGTCGCCGCGGTGAAGGCGGCCGGCCAGATCTGGAAGCCGACGAAGAAGATGAGTCCGGGCAGGAGGTACTTCAGCGGCACCGCTCGCTTGGTCGAGTAGACAGCCAGAATGGCGATGCCGACCAGGCCGAGGACGACCACGAGGATGAGTTGACCGTTGGCGGCGAACAGGCCGGCCGCATAGATGATCGCGGCGAGGACCACGGCGATCAGGACCCATTTGAGGATCACATACGGGGAGCGACGCATCTTTGGGTCTCCGTCGAGGTGGGGTCGTGACACAGTCGTGGGGTGGGCCGCCGGGCGTGATCACCGTGCGGCGCCGGGGCGACGGTCGGGCTCTTCACGAGCCCGACCGTCCACCAGTGCTGTCGTTCAGTGCTGTCGTCCAGTGCTGTCGTCGGGGACGTCAGCCCTTCTTGATGTTGGCGACGATCTCCTTCTGGGCGGCGTCGAAGCGTGCCTTCGGAGCCGCCTTGCCGGAGATGACGTCCGCGCCGGCCTGGCCGAGCGGACCCCAGACGGCGTTCATCGCCGGGATGTTCGGCATCGGCAGCGCGCCCTTGCCAGCCTCGAACCAGGACTCAACGTCCGGGTCGGTGGTCTTGACCTCGTCGTAGGCAGCAGTCAGGGCCGGCGGGCGGTGACCGATGTTGAACAGGTCGACCTGCATTTCCTTCTTGGTGACGTACTTGAGGACGAACTCCTCAGCGAAGGCCTTGTTCTTCGCCTTGGCGGAGACGTAGAACATCTGGATCCCGAGGAACGGGCTCATCTGGCCGCCGGCGATGGTCGGCAACGGCGAGATCGCGTAGTCGATGTTGGCCTTCTTGGCCTTGTCGATCGCCCACGGGCCGGTGATGTAGTACGGGTACTTGCCCGAGTCGAACAGCGCATCGGCGTTGGTGCTGTCGACGTTGGTCGACAGGACCTTCTCCTTGCCGAGCTTGGCCAGCTGCTCGGCACCCTTGATCGAGCCGGGGCTGTCGACGATGACCTTGTTGGGGTCGTAGTCGCCGTTGGCGCCCTGAGCGAAGATGCCGCCGCCGAATGCCTTGAGGTAGGGGTAGGTGTAGTAGGCGTTGCCGGTCTTGCCGACTTCCTGCACGACCACCCCATCGGCCTTCTTCTCGCCCATCAGCTTCTGGCCGTTCGCGATCATGTCCTCGTAGGACTTGGGCGCGTTGGGGGCCAGGGCCTTGTTGCGCACGAGCGCGATGTTCTCGACGGCATAGGGCACACCGTAGATCTGGCCGTTGAACTTCGTGGCACCGATCGACTCGGGCGAGAACTGCGCCTGCACGTCGGTCGGGAGGGCGATCGGCGAGACGGCGTTGTTCTGCACGAGCTCGCCGAGCCAGTCGTGGGCGCCGACGATGATGTCGGGGCCCTTGCCGGCGTTGGTGGCGTCCTTGAAGTTGGCGCGCACGTCGGGGGCCACCTGGACCTGGACCTTGATGCCCTGCTCGGCGCCGAAGAGGTCGGCGTACTTCTTGACGGCCGGCGCGCGGTCGTTGTCGGTCCAGATCACCAGGTCGACGTTCGCGTCACGGACCGGAGCGGCCGTGGAATCGGCGGCTGGCGCAGGTGCCGCCGTCGTGGTCTCGGTGACCGCCCCGACCGGTGCCGCCGTGTTGCTCGACGGGGTGGGGGTGCTCGACCCGCAGGCGCTGAGGGCCAGGGCGAATACGCCCGAGGCCGCCACGACGCCATAGGCACGCTTGTGCATTGTGTCTCCTTTGGAGCCAGGTGGCACACGCCGCCACCCTTGGCTGGAGAAATGTAGCAAGAACTTTCGGTCCCGACGACCAATTCTTTCTGCAAGATTTTGCAACGTTCTGGAGTCGATCCAGTCACCAGCTCAGCAGACCCCGCCCACGTGCCGCCCCCTTCACTCGAGTGGCCCCGTCGTCCACCGGGCACCCCCCGTCGTCCACAGGCCACTCGTCCGGGCGGGGTCGGGTGGCCGACCCCGCGCTCAGTGGGCGAACTGGGGAAGACGCTCAGCGGCATACGTGGCATGATGTCCTCGCCCCCCGGTCGGTGGGCATCCCTTTACATCGGACCGTCCGGCACGTTCCTGCCGGTGAAGGAAAGGCAAAGACGCCATGGCAACTGTCACGTTCGAGAACGCGACCCGGATCTACCCGGGGAACCCCAAACCCTCGGTTGACAAGCTCAACATCGAGATCGCGGATGGCGAGTTCCTCGTCTTCGTGGGCCCCTCCGGATGTGGCAAGTCCACGTCCCTGCGCATGCTCGCCGGCCTCGAGGAGGTCAACGGCGGGCGCATCCTCATCGGCGACCGGGACGTGACCAACCTGTCCCCCAAGGACCGCGACGTCGCCATGGTCTTCCAGAACTACGCGCTCTACCCGCACATGAGCGTCGCCGACAACATGGGCTTCGCGCTCAAGATCGCCGGCGTCGACAAGGCGGAGATCCGCAAGCGCGTCGAGGAAGCCGCCAAGATCCTCGACCTGACCGAATACCTCGACCGCAAGCCCAAGGCCCTCTCCGGTGGCCAGCGCCAGCGCGTCGCCATGGGTCGCGCGATCGTCCGCTCGCCCCAGGTCTTCCTCATGGACGAGCCGCTGTCGAACCTCGACGCCAAGCTCCGCGTCCAGACGCGCACCCAGATCGCCTCGCTGCAGCGTCGTCTCGGCGTCACGACCGTCTACGTCACCCACGACCAGGTCGAGGCCATGACGATGGGTGACCGCGTCGCAGTCCTCAAGGACGGTCTGCTCCAGCAGTGCGCCCCGCCCCGCGAGATGTACGACGCGCCGGCCAACGTGTTCGTCGCCGGCTTCATCGGCTCGCCTGCGATGAACCTCATCGAGGGTCCGGTCGTTGATGGTGGCGTGGACTTCGGTGGCTACATCGCGCCGGTCTCCCGGGACGCGCTGGCCGGGGCGGGCAAGAACATCACGGTGGGGGTGCGTCCCGAGGACCTCGAGGTGGCCGAGGACGGCCAGGGCATCGCCGTGACGGTCGAGGTGGTCGAGGAGCTCGGCGCGGACGCCTACATCTACGGCTCGACCGCCAGCTCGACCAAGCGGGTCGACCACTCCGGGGAGGACAACAGCAACGCCCCGTTCATCGCCCGGGTCGATGGCCGTCGTCCCCCGAAGAAGGGCGAGGTCCTGCACCTTCGCCCCAAGACGGGTCACATCCACATGTTCGACTCCGAGAGCGGCGTGCGTCTGAAGGGCTGACGCTCCACCCGCTCACAGACTCACAGATCTTCGAGGGGCCACGTTCTCACCCGAGAGCGTGGCCCCTCGCGCGTCCCGCGACGTCACCGCGTCGGTCGACCTCGCCCCCGCTGGGCGTGGACCTGCGCGTAGGGTGACTGGTCGTGACCACCACACGCGGGGCGCGACCCTGGCACATCGTGACGTTCGTCGTCGCCGCGTTCGCAGTCCTCTTCCAGCTCTGGATCATCCTCGATGGCGGTGGCATCCTCGACTCGGGGCAGGGCGTCGGCAAGGGCGAGCTGGTCCGAAGGTTCTTCTCCTACTTCACGATTCAGTCCAACGTGCTGGTGGCCATCGCGACCTGGCTGATCATCCGGGACCAGATCGACAGCACCGTATTCCGGGTGCTCCGCCTTGCCTCGCTCATTGGGATCACCGTGACGGGGATCGTCGCCTACCTCCTGCTGCCCCCCTCCCCTGACTACAGCACCAACTCCCTCCTGGCTGATCGCCTGTTGCACATCGCCGTCCCCGTGCTCGCCTTCATCGGTTGGGTCGTCTTCGGGCCGCGCGGACGACTCCACCTGAGGGACGTGCTGCCCTCGTTGATCTGGCCGGTCTCTTGGCTCGTCGCGACGCTCGCCCTCGGGCCGCTCGTCGACTGGTACCCCTATCCCTTCCTCAACGTCGCGGACCTCGGACTCATCCGGGTGCTG
>JBDTAU010000092.1:0-2777 GCA_039924465.1 Dermatophilaceae bacterium | reverse complement strand
CGCATCGGTCAAGGCGGTCCGGGCGCGCGGTGCGCGGGCGCTGCTGCCTCTCCTCATCCACCCGGCCACCGTTGAGGCACAAGAGAATTCATGAGTGACGTCATCCCGTCCCCCAACATCTGGGGTGCGCCTGACGTCTATGAGATCGAGAACTGCGGCGTCGACCGTGCCCATGTCATCGAGACGACGATGCGTCGGCTCGCCGACTGGAGGGACCGGGACGTCGTCGACATCGGTTGCGGCACCGGCTTCCACCTGCCGACCTTCGCCCGCGAGGCGCGGTCGGTCGTCGGCGTTGAGCCCCACCCCCCACTCGCTTCCCTTGCGGCACAGCGAATCTCCGGTATGCCGCTGTGCTCCGTCCGTGAGGAGGGCGCGGCCTCGATCGGGGTCGGGGACGCCTCGTTCGACGTGGCTCATGCGAGGTGGTCCTACTTCTTCGGACCCGGCTGCGAGCCGGGACTGGCCGAGTTGGACCGGGTCATACGCGCGGGTGGCACGGCCTTCGTCATCGACAACGATGCCACCCGCTCGACGTTCGGGCACTGGTTCCGACGAGCGCTGCCACGCTATGACGCCAAGGCGGTCGAGCGCTTCTGGACCCGGCAGGGCTGGGATCGTGAGCTGCTCGACATCCGCTGGGACTTCGACTCACGAGCGGACTTCGAGGCCGTCGTCGGGATCGAGTTCGCCCCCGAGCAGGCGGGCCTGATCCTCGACGAGCACCCGGCCATCACCGGCATCGACTACGCCGTCAACCTCTGGCACCGCCGCTACTAGCGGTCGGCAACCGCAGTCAGCGCGGGTGGGTTGAGGCCACATCGTCTACCTCGGGGAGAACGATGTGACCTCTTCCTCAGTCGGCGAGGTCGAGGGCCAGGTCGATGATGGGTGACGAGTGCGTCAGCCCGCCGACGGAGACGAAGTCGACGCCCGTCGCTGCATAGTCAGCCACGACCTCGAGAGTGAGTCCACCCGTCGCCTCGATCTCGACGGGCTCGCCTGCAGCCCGGAGCAATTCGACCGTCTGACGCAGCACCGTGGTCGACATGTTGTCGCACATGATGAAGCGAGCGCCGGCGTCATACGCCTCCTGGGCCTCTGCCGGCGTGGTCACCTCGACCTCGACCTGCACGTCAGGGAAGCCTGACCGCACGAGTGCGTAGGCAGCCGCCACGGACCCGGCGGCGAGCTTGTGGTTGTCCTTGATCATGGCCACGTCGTAGAGGCCCATCCGCTTGTTGGTGCCTCCCCCGGCGCGCACGGCGTACTTCTCGAGCCACCGCATCCCCGGGGTCGTCTTGCGGGTGTCGAGGACCATCGTCGGGGTCCCCTCGAGCTGGTCCGCCCAGCGCCGGGTGTGGGTGGCCACCCCGGACAGGCGGCACAGGACGTTGAGGATGGTGCGCTCGGCCATGAGGATGACCTGCGTCTGGCCGGACACGCGCGCGATGACGTCACCGGCCCGCACCCGGGTGCCGTCCGGGGCACAGATCTCGACCTCCGGCGCCTGCCCGCCGATGAGCCGGGCGACCTGCTCCAGCACGACCGCGATGACGGGCACTCCGGCGACCACGCCGGACTCCCGGGCCACGATCTGCGCCACCCGATGCTGGTCCGCCGGGATCGTCGCCATTGTCGTGACGTCGAGGTCATCGGGACCGAGGTCCTCGGACAGCGCAGTCATCACCAGGCGCTCGGCCTGCTCGAACGGGAAATGGGTGGGGACCTCAGCCATCGTTCTGTGCTCCCTCTCGTGCGTCCGACGGTGCTGGCGCCGCCAACCCGTCCTCCGAGTCCAGCCCGTCGAGGTCCAGCCCGACCAGGTTCGACGCAGGGACGGGGACCAGGGTGGCCCGCACCACGCCGTCAGCGCCACGCGACAGGTCCGCGTGGTGCAGGAAGTGGGCGTCGTCGCGGTCCGGGAAGTCCTCACGCACATGGCCGCCACGGGTCTCCGCACGCAGCCCAGCGGCATACGTCAGGGCCCGTCCGAGGTGGAGCAGGTTGGTGGTCTCCCAACTCTTGGGGCCACCCTGCTTCTTGGCGGCGTGGCGCTCCGCCCGCTCGGCGATCGCGGACAGGACGGTCTCCGTCCCCGCGAGAGAGGTCGCGGACCGGACGGTGCCCGACCCTGCGGTCATGGCGCGTTGGATCTCGCCCCGCCGTTTGGCCCGGACCAGCTCAACGGGCCCGTGCAGCTCCACCGGCGTCGTCTCGGGCAGCTCTCCCGCACCGAGCCGCCCGGTGAGGTCGTCGGCGACACGGCGGGCAAAGACCAGCCCCTCGAGCAGGGAGTTGGACGCCAGCCGGTTGGCCCCGTGGACCCCGGTGCACGAGGTCTCCCCGCAGGCATAGAGGCCCTCGAGCGAGGTGCGGCCGCGCAGGTCGGTCCGCACCCCGCCACTCGCGTAGTGCTGCGCGGGCGCGACCGGGAGCAACTCGGTGGCCGGGTCGAAGCCGAGCTCGCGGCACCGCGCCACGATCGAGGGGAAGCGCTGCTCCAGGAAGTCGGCCCCGAGGTGGCGGCAGTCGAGGTAGACGTGGTCGGTCCCGGCCTCACGCATCCGGTCGACGATCGCGCGGGAGACGACGTCGCGTGGGGCGAGGTCCGCCATGGGGTGCAGGCCCTGCATGAAGCGCGTGCCCTGGTCGTCGACGAGGTAGGCGCCCTCCCCGCGGACCGCCTCGGAGATGAGCGGTTGCTGGCCGGTCGCCTCGTTGCCCAGCCAGAGCACGGTGGGGTGGAACTGGACGAACTCGAGGTCGGTGAGCAC
>JBDTAU010000091.1:0-2824 GCA_039924465.1 Dermatophilaceae bacterium | reverse complement strand
ACGTTGGGGGTGAGTTCATGAACGACGACATCCACGCCCTGTCCGGCGCCTACGCCGTCAATGCCCTTGACGATGTCGAGCGCGTCAGGTTCGAGCGGCACCTGGCCAGTTGCGTCGACTGCCAGACCGAGGTCGCAGCGCTGACCGAAACGGCAGCCGAGCTCAGCGGTGCGACCGAGTCTGCGCCACCGCCATCGCTGCGGGTGTCGGTGCTGCACGGGATCACCGCGGTGCGTCAACTTCCACCCGAGCCGGTGGTGGTGCCCTCCCCGGTCCCTCCCATGGCGGTCGTTCCTGCTGCGGGCAGCAGGGCCGCCGCGGACGCGGACCGCGGTCGACGGCCGCAGGCCCCGCGTCGGTGGAACGGGCTCGTGGCGGCAGCCGCTGCGGCGGTGCTGGCCGTCGGCGGCTTCAGTGTCTGGCGCGCCCTCGACCAGCAGGCACCCCCGCCCACCGTGGCGCAGCAGGTCCTCGACGCGAACGACGCGTCACGCGTGAACAAGACCCTCCCGGGCGGGGCCAGCGTCAGCATCGTCCGCTCGCCATCGCTGCAGAAGGCCGTCATCGTCACCTCAGGGATGCCGGCGGCACCGAGCGGCAAGGTGTATCAACTCTGGTTGCAGGACCCGGCGGGCGCGCTGGCCCCTGCGGGCCTCATGCCGGCCGGCCCGGATCAGGTCGTCGTCCTCAAGGGAGATGCCAGCACGGCCACCGGGGTCGGCATCACCGTCGAACCCGACGGCGGCTCACCCCAGCCGACGACGCCCCCGATCGCCCTGATCACCCTCGCCTGAGCGGCCCTCGCTCTCCTCGCCCGGGCTCTCCAGGCCGACCCCGATCGCCTCGCGGAGGCGACCGATGGTGGCAGCCAGCAGTCGGGACACCTGCATCTGACTGACGCCCATCAGGTGGCCGATCTGCTCCTGGGTCAAACCCTCGACGAATCGCAGCACCAGGAGCCTGCGCTCCCGGTCGCTCAGTGTCACGATGGCCAGGGCCAGGCTCATCCGGTCATCGACGTGCCCATAGTCGTCCCGATCATCTGCGATGACGGCCGACAGGGTCTCTGGTCCGTCCTGTCCGACCGGGGCGTCGAGCGACACGAGGTTGTAGCCGGTCCCGGCGAGCAGGCACGCCTGCACGCAGCCGATCTCGATGTCGAGGTGCCAAGCCACCTCTTGCACGTTGGGCGAGCGGCCCAGGTCCTGCTCCAGCCGAACTCGAGCAGCCCGGACCTCGGTGCAGAGCTCCTGCAACCGTCGGGGTGGACGGATCATCCAGCCGTGGTCACGGAAGTGCCGCTTGATTTCACCGCGAATGGTGGGCACGGCATAGGCCGCGAAATTGCGGCCTGGCTCAGGCCGGTAGCCCAGGATCGCCTTGACGAGCGCGAGCCGGGCGACCTGGACCAGGTCGTCGCGGTCGATGCCGCGGCCGGCATAGCGGCCGGCGACGCCGTCGCACAGGCTGAGGTTGAGCTGGACCAACTCCTCGATGAGGCTGGCCCGCTCGTCGCGGGGGGGATCTGATGACAGGTCCCGAAGGAGCGACTCAATGCGATCGCGGCGCTGCGAGGGCGGCCAACCGCTGGGTTGACCCTCGGTGGCCGAAGGTAGACGAGTGTGAATGGACATGATGCGCACCAATCGCAACCGTCCATGCGTCGGCACGGTGTTGGACCTCGCACAGGACTTTTTGAGCGTACCACCCGGACCGGCCCTGACACCGGTAGGCGCGGCGCGGGCCGGGATGCGGGACCACGTCCGGCCACCGCCGGTGGGCCACTCAATGAGGTTGATCCAATCCAAAACGCCGGCCTGGCCGAACCCCCTCGGTCAGAAGCTTTGGCGGCGCCCGGTTCCTCGGGCCGTCGACGGGGCGGCACTACCGAGGCAAGGAGCCTTTCCATGCGCAAGTCATCCACTCTGCTGTTGGCCATCGCGGCCGCAGCCCTCCCCCTGGCGGCCGCGCCGGCCGCTCTCGCCGACGGCGGGACGACCTACCAGGCCACCATGGACCAGATCAACAACTCCGGTGGATCCGGGATGTTCACCATCCAGGTCAAGGGAGACCAGGCGACCATCAAGGGGCACGTCAGCGGCCTCGCCACGACCTTCATGGGCGGCCCGTACCCGCACGCCGAGCACATCCACGCTGACGGGAAGGGCACGTGTCCCGGTCCTTCGGCCGATGCGAACGGCGACGGGATCGTCGACACGGTCGAGGGCCAACCGGCCTACGGCAAGGTCGCGACCTCGCTGACCACGTCCGGCGACTCCAGCCCGAAGTCCGCAGTCGCAGTCAAGCGGTTCCCAAGCGGTGGGGCGTACGACTACAACCGCACCATCACGTTGGACTCGACCACGATGACCGCACTCAAGTCGGGCAACGCGGTCATCGTCGTCCATGGCCTTGACCCCGCCAATCTGAGCAAGAAGGCCCAGAACGCCAAGAGCAACCTTGACCCGGCCCTCCCGCTCGCCGCGACCGCTCCGGCGCTCTGCGGTGTCCTGAGTGCCTCGCCCGTGGGTGGCCCGAACACCGGCAGTGGCTCGGCGGCCGGTGGCCCCGAGCTCGGCCTGGCCGCAGGGGGCGGCGCCCTCGTGCTTCTCGGTGGTGGCGCCCTGCTGTGGAGCCGTCGTCGGGTCCAGGACCACGGCTGACCAATCGCACACTGACAGAAGGGAAGTAGGCAGATGACACCACGGCTGGGTGACCGTCGAGTGCTCCTGACCCTCATCGCGGCGGTGCTCGCCATCGTCGTGGGGATGATCGTCATCGGCGTCGCGGTCATCCGGCCGGGTCCGCCCCAGCCGGGTCCGGC
>JBDTAU010000090.1:0-7516 GCA_039924465.1 Dermatophilaceae bacterium | reverse complement strand
CGATGTCTGCGAGCGGCTCGTACGCAGCGGGGACCTGCCGGACGATCTCGGCGAGGGGTTCCAGGACCGCGGTGGCCCCCGGTTCGACGAGACGGTCGAGCAGGCCGTCAAGGCCTTCCAGCAACGGCGTGGCCTGAGCGCTGACGGCGTCGTGGGGCGCTCCACGTATGCCGCCCTCGACGGGGCCCGCTGGAGCCTGGGAGACCGCGTGTTGCGCTACGTCCCTGAGCACTTCGTCGAGGGTGACGACGTCATCCACCTGCAGAACCGCCTGCTGCAGCTCGGTTTCCAGCCCGGCAAGGTCGACGGAACCTTCGGGCCGTCGACCGACGACGCGGTGCGCGCCTTCCAGTCGGCCTTCGGGCTGCAGAGTGACGGAACCGTGGGACCGGAGACGATGAACGCCTTCACGGGACTCAACCGCAGCGTGCGCGGAGGCTCGGCCAACGCTCTGCGCGAGCGCGAGCAGCTGCGACGAGGCGGTTACAGCCTTGCCGGCCGCATCATCGTGCTCGACCCCGGCCACGGCGGCCCGGACCACGGAGTCGTCGCGGGCAACGGTGTCGAAGAGGCGTCGTTGTGTCTCGACATCGCCCGACGCATCGAGGGCCGGCTGTCCGCACACGGCGTCAGTGTCGTCTTCACCCGGACCACCCACACGGACGGCGGGACCGAGGAGGATCGGGCCGCCTTCGCAAACTCGTGCGACGCCGACCTCGTGCTTTCGCTGCACAGCGACCACACGTCGGGATTTTCGGGGCACGGCATCGCCACCTACTTCTACGGGCACCCCGAGCAGGTGGGGTGGTCGGTCATCGGCGAACGGTTCAGTGACTTGGTCCAGCGCGAGGTGGTGGCCCGCACCGGGCTGACCGACTGCCGGGTCCACGCCCGGACGTGGCCGCTGCTGAGACGGACCCGGATGCCGGCCATCCGGGTCGACGTCGGCTACCTGAGCCATCCCGAGGACGCCGCGCTGCTCGCCCAGGGTCAGACCCTGGACCGCATCGCTGAGGGGATCGTCGTCGCCCTCCAGCGGATGTATCTCGGCGATGCCGACACCGGGCAGACCGGCGTGCTGCGCCTCGGTGACCTGCGCAAACACCTCGAGCAGTTGCGCACCGACACGGAGTGAACCGTCGGGCTCAGCCCTGTCGGAGCCGTCCGTCGGAGCCGTCCGTCGCTAACGTCGCGGCGCGGTCCGGGCCCGCGCCCCGGTGTCGGGATGCGCCGGGACCGGGTGGCCCCGCGTCACCCGGGCGAGGGCGCGAGCGATCCGCTCGGTGGCCTCGTCCTTGAGGGAGACGACGGTCCGCAGATCCATCCGCAACCTGGGATAGATCACGTGATCCCGCTCGACGCGGAAGCCGCACCGCTCGAGGAAGCCAACCTCAAGGACACAAGGGTGGCGTGCCACTGCCAGCGGCCTGGCTCCGATGGCCTCGATGGTCCGCACCTTGGCGCGCAGGGCATCCTTGGCCGCCGATTGCACGAGGGCCTTGCACAGCCCGGCATCGAGTCGCCCCGCTGCGCTTCCGATCGTGACGAGCATGAGCGTTGACGGGTCGACCGGCGCCGTCGGGAAGGTCGCCAGGCGCGGCACGTAGCGGGCGGGGGTGAGGATGACCTGGCCGACCGGTTTGCCATCGACGTAGGCGATCCGCCCCGGCGGTGCCCAGTCGGAGCTCACCTGCGCCACCCACTCCGCCAACAAATCGAGAGGATCGGGGTCCCGGCGGCCGTTGCGCGGCACTGTCTGCCAGAAGGCACAGGGTGCGCAGGGGCCGACCAGGTCCGCCACCGTGTCTGGGGTCAGCGGCCGCAACTCACGCATGGCACCCGTCCAACCGTCGCTCCCGCATGCCCCCATTCTGTCCCTATCTGGACACCAGCCGTCCATAAAGGTTTATGCTTCAACTATGAGCGCGCCGGGCACCTACGTGGAGAAGACCTTCGAGCGGGACACCCGCTACATCAACACGCGGATCACCGCCGATGGGTCCTCGGGCTGGCCCGTCGAAGCCGGGCGCTATCGGCTCGTCGTCGCGCGGGCCTGTCCGTGGGCCAACCGCGCGATCATCGTGCGACGCCTCCTCGGCCTTGAGGACGCCCTGTCCATGGGTGTCTGCGGGCCGACCCACGACCAGCGCAGCTGGACGTTCGACCTCGACCCCGGCGGTGTCGATCCGGTCCTTGGCATCCCGCGGATCCAGGACGCCTACTTCAAGTTCGACCCCGAGTATCCGCGCGGCATCACGGTGCCCGCCATGGTGGACATCCCGACCGGAGCCGTGGTCACCAACAACTTCACCCAGATGACCATCGACCTGTCCACCGAGTGGCGCCAGTTCCACCGCGAAGGTGCCCCCGACCTCTACCCTGAGGCCCTCCGTGAGCAGATCGAGGCGATCTCGGCGCCGATCTACACCGACGTCAACAACGGCGTCTACCGCTGCGGCTTCGCAGGCACCCAGGAGGCCTACGACGCGGCCTACGGACGCCTCTTCGACCAGCTCGACCGGCTCGAGGAGCACCTGCGCACCCACCGCTACCTCGTCGGTGAGCACATCACCGAGGCCGACGTCCGCTTCTTCACCACCCTGGTCCGCTTCGACTCGGTCTATCACGGGCACTTCAAGTGCAATCGCAACAAGTTGATCGAGATGCCGGTCCTGTGGGGGTATGCCCGCGACCTCTTCCAGACCCCGGGCTTCGGCGACACGGTCGACTTCACCCACATCAAGGCGCACTACTACGTCGTGCACCGCGACATCAACCCCACCGGCATCATCCCGGCCGGCCCGGACCTGACCAACTGGGCGCAGCCGCACGGCCGTGAGGCGCTCGGCGGGTCACCCTTCGGTGACGGCACGCCGCCCGGCCCGGTGCGGGCGGGCGAGGCCGTCAGCCCGGAGCACAACCCGGTCCTGGCCCTGCTCTAGAGCCATCCGGTCGTATGCCGCTCACCTCCCTGCGCTGCGACGGCGCCTCCCGGTGGGGTAGCCCCTTCGTGCCGAGTCGGAGCGGCAGCGCGCCGACGCGCTCAGCGCTTGCGGGAGAAGATCTCGCGCTGGTCCTCGAGCGGCACGGTGTCGAGGAAGTCACGCACGTCGTCGGACAGTGCCGGCCACGTGTCGTGTGGTCCGATCGGCACCACGGTGGCGACCACCTCGTCGGGGTGCACCTCGATGAGCAGGTAGGACTGCGGACCGGTGGCCGCGATCATCAACTCGCGGGGCGCACCGGCATCATCGACATAGCTCACCCCACCCGCCACCAGGACCGGGATCGAGCCAAGGGTGCCGAAGGTCGTGACATGGAGGTGGCCGGAGAGGATAGCCCGGACGTCCGTGCCCTGGAGCGCGGCCCGCAGTCGGTCAACGTCCTCGAAGTCGAGCAACTGCATCGTGGGTGAGCGGTAGGTGATCGGTGGGTGGTGCATGACGATGATCGTTCCGTGCTGCGCAGTAGTGGCGAGTTCCTCTGCGAGCCAAGCGTATTGGCCATCATCGAACCCGCCATGGTGGTAGCCGGGGATCGCTGAGTCCAGATCGATGATCCGCAGCCCGCGGAGCATCGTGACGGTGTCCTGCGGGGCGGCAGTCTCCTGTCCATAGAGGACCCGGGCGAGGGGGCCGCGCTCGTCGTGGTTCCCGCTGGTGAGGACGAGCTCGGCGCCCAGCCTCGCCACGACCGGCAGGACCATCTCGTGCAGCAAGGCGTAGGAGAGCTCGTCACCGTTGTCGGTCAGGTCACCCGAGATGACGACGGCGTCGATCCGCTCCTGCGAGGCCTCGAGGCGCTCGAGCGCGCGCCGCAACTGGGCCCGAGTGTCGATCCGCCCGTGCAGCAGGCCAGAGCCGGCGATCAGGTGGGGGTCACTCAGGTGGGCGAGGACGTGCGTCGGGGCGGGCCGGGTGCCGTGCAGCGCCATGCCCCCAGCGTAAGGCCCCACCCCCGCGCCTTCTTCCCGGCCGGTCGATGTAGTCGCGCGCCACCTGCGACGCGCAGCTACATCGACCCACAGTGAGGTTGAGGTGGGACCCGGGTAGTGAAGCGGGATCGCGCCGGAGGTGTCGCGGGTTCGACTAGCGTCGTGGTCATGGAACGTGTTCGCTGGGGGATCATCGGGGTCGGAGCCGTAACCGAGGTCAAGAGTGGGCCGGGATTCCAGCAGGCGGAGCGGTCCGACTTGGTCGCAGTCATGCGCCGGGATGGCCGTCAGGCACAGGACTACGCCCGACGCCATGGCGTGCCCCGCTGGTACGACGACGCCGACGCGCTCATCCAGGACTCCGATGTCGACGCCGTCTACGTCGCAACGCCACCCGACTCACACGCCCGCTATGCGATCCGGGCGCTCGAGGCGGGCAAGCCGGTCTACGTCGAGAAGCCGATGGCTCGAACGACAACCGAATGCGAAGCGATGATCGCTGCCGCGACTCTGGCAGGGCTGCCGCTGTTTGTCGCCTACTACCGACGTGCCATGCCTCGCTTCATCAGGGTGCGCGACCTGGTCGCGGGCGGGGCGATCGGGACGGTGCACGCCGTCTCAGTGCGCAACCTGCGCCGGCCCTTGCCTGGCGAGACCCGACCGACCTCCGAGACCTGCCGAGCCTCCACGGCATCCGGGCCCTCGGGACAATCGTGGCGGGTCAACCCGCAAATCTCAGGAGGTGGACACTTCGTGGATCTGGCGTCCCACACCCTGGACCTGCTGGACCACCTGCTGGGCCCCATCGCCCGTGCCGCCGGCGCGGCGACGAACCGCGCCGGCCGATACCCAGCCGAGGACCTGGTCACCGCCTCGTTCACCTTCGAGTCCGGCGTGCACGGTAGCGGCCTCTGGTGCTACGACGCTGGCGAGGAGGTAGAGGTGCTCGACCTCATCGGTTCGGAGGGAACCTTGTCGTTCTCGGTCTTTGGTGGCGACCCGCTCCGGTTGCGGACGCCCCGAGGCGACCGCGAGATCGAGGCCCCGCAGCCGGCCACGGTCCAATTACCCCTCATCCAGACGGTGGTGGACGAACTCACTGGACGCGGCACCTGCCCGAGCACCGGCGAGAGCGCAATCCGCACCACGAGAGTCATCGATAGCATCCTGGCCGACTATCGGACAGGCCGACCGCCGCAGCACACCCCGTCGGCTGATCAGGGGTCCACGCCAGCACGGTGACGCGACGGCCTCGAGTGATCCCTAGTGCCGGGTTTGACAAGCAGGGCACCAGTAGAGAGTGCGGCCGCCAATCTTCTTGTCCCGCAAGGTGTTCCCACAGCGATGGCAGGGCTCACCGGACCGTTGATAGACGTGGAAGCGGCGCTCGAAGTAGTCCCCGAGCCGCTCTCCCGTGACCCGCTCGGTGACTTCTCGGACCACGCCGGTCCGGGTCATGGCCCGGGCGTCGGCGACCTGATCCTCCATCGTGAGGATCTGTGAGAACGCCACTCCGAGCGGCATGAGCATCACCAAATCCTGCCAAATGGCTTTCCACGCAAGGAGATTCAGCCCCTGACCTGGCGTGAAGGGATCGAGTTGCAACCGGTGGAGCACCTCACACCGGTACACATTGCCGATGCCCGCAACGATCGCCTGGTCCATCAGCAACTCACCAATTGCCTTGCGACTGCGATGGATTCGCTGCCAGGCTCGCTCATCATCAGCCCCCGCAGCGAGCGGGTCCGGTCCGAGGCGTGCCTCGATGGCGGACTGTCTCTCGTCATCGATGAGCGCGCAGATCATCGGGCCTCGCAAGTCAGCCACGTGCGTCCTGCCCACCAGACGCAACCGGATGGTCGGTGCGGGCTCACTCGGCGGCATACCACCGAGTGGTTTCACGTGAAACATGCCGATCAGGCCCAGATGGACGTGCAGGATCTGCGGGCCGAGATCGACGAAGAGGTGCTTGCCGACGGCCTGAGCCCGCTCAAACACCTGTCCATCGATCCGCGCTGCGTCCGCGGCGAAACGGCCCTGCGGGCTACTAGCCGCCACGGCTTCATCCCTGAAGGCGCGTTCGAGGCGGGCGGCCAGTGCATGGATCGTGTGGCCTTCAGGCATGGCGGCTGATCATCGTGCGGTGTCCAGGCCCATCAGCGAGAGGATGCGGTTGAGGTCTTCCACGGAGGCGAACTCGACCGTGAGTTTCCCCTTGCGCTGGCCGAGGGCGACGCTCACCCGGGTATCGAGCTGATCAGCCAGGCCGGCTGCCAGATCATCGAGTTGAGGATGCCGATGGCCGGCCCGGGGACGACGGGTGCGAGGCGCGTCATTTCCCTCACCGAGCGAGACCAACTCCTCGACATTGCGCACCGAGAGTCCCTCTGCGACGATGCGCTGCGCCATCCGCTCCATGGCGGCGCCGTCTGCGAGGCCCAGCAGTGCACGGGCATGCCCGGCACTGAGCACGCCGGCTGCCACCCGGCGTTGGACGAGCGGCGGCAGCTTGAGCAACCGCAGCGTGTTGGAGATCTGGGGTCGCGACCGGCCGATCCGGCTCGCCAGCTCCTCGTGCGAGCAGCCGAAGTCGTCGAGCAGTTGCTGATAGGCCGCCGCCTCCTCGAGGGAGTTGAGCTGGCTGCGGTGCAGGTTCTCCAGGAGAGCGTCCCGAAGCAGGTCGTCGTCGTGCGTCTCCTTGATGATCGCAGGGATCCGCCCCTGATCCGCCTCGATCGAGGCCCGCCAGCGACGCTCGCCCATGATCAGCTCAAAACGTTTGCCATCCGCCTCAGCCAACTGGTCGGCCGGGATCGGGCGCACGACGACCGGCTGGAGGACGCCGATCTCCTTGATCGAGTTCACGAGCTCGGCGAGGTCGTCCTCGTCGAAGACGGTGCGCGGCTGCTTGGGGTTCGGGCGGATCGACAGGATATCGAGCTCGGCGAAGGTGGCGCCGGGGACCGGGTTCAACCCCTCGTAGCCCTGCTGCCCGGGCTCGTTATCGTGACGCGGTTGACCGTCGCTCTCGTTCGAGGCTCTTGGCCTGGTGCTGCCGGTCTCGGATGGCGCGGACCCATTGGTGCCGTCACCACTCTGCCCCTGGCCCGTGGGGTCGACCCTGGGCAACTCTCCGGCCTCTGCTGGACGGCCGGGCGCGGCGCCGTCCTCGTGCTGGGGCCGGCCCAGATCCTGCTCAAGACCTGCGTCCTGCCCGGCCTCGTCCCCCGAGTCCGGACCCGAGTCCGCCTCTGACTCCTTCACCCCGTGGTGGGCTTCTGGGCCGGCGGGGTCGTCGACCGGGGCTGGGGCGGCAGGCGTCTCGTCCCGCTCCCTGAAGAACACGTCCACCGGGCGGCCCCCATTGCCGGACGGTGCGCTGGGGATCAGCGCCCCCAGTCCACGACCCAGTGCGCGACGCTTCTCCGCCATGCTTCCACCCTTCGATCGATCAGCGCCTCGGCGCCGCCGGACCGACGCGACCCTCGCGCCTCTCCGCGAGTCTAGAGGCTGAGCTCGGCTCTCGATGGCCACGGCCGCACTGCACCGCTCGGTGCTCCCTCCCGGAGCGGCCAGAACAAC
>JBDTAU010000089.1:0-8479 GCA_039924465.1 Dermatophilaceae bacterium | reverse complement strand
AGCTTAGTGGTAAAGCCTCAGTCTTCCAAACTGATGATGCGAGTTCGATTCTCGTCATCCCCTCCAACTGTCGATAGTCAGTGATCATTGGACCTCGATCACAATAGTGAGAACCACGTTCTTGTTTGTGGCAATCAACTTTCTCGCTTGAACCCAAGGGCCGGCATGTGGGACAGAAGGCGGCGGATCGCACGACGTTGACTATTGTTGTGCCATGTCGATCCTCACGCCGAACTCTGACCAACTGGCAGCTGCGCTGGATCTCCTGACCACCGCCCAACAGGACTCACAAACCGCATGCGCCTATCTGGGGACCGAGCGAGCCGGGGTCGAGGCAGAGCTGGAGGCGTTGTCACCGATGTGGACCCAGACTGCGCGGGTCGCCATGCGCGGGGAGGACGTCGTGGGAGTGGTTGTCGCCGAAAGCGACGAGGAGACCGGACGCAGCTGGATCCACGGCCCTTGGGTAAAGGATGAGGAAGCGTGGGAGCAGTGGGCTCGCCCCCTCATCGACGCCGCGATCGAGCAGACTTCCGACGGCATCGACGACCATGAGATCAGCGCGGACCCCGCCAACATTCGGATGGCCGGTCTCGCGGACAAGCTTGGCTGGCACCGCAGCACGGTCAATATCGCCTACGTCGCCCGAAGTGATGAGGGTTGGCCACTGCCCGAGGAAGGGTCGACGCGGGGCGTGCCACGTCGCGCAACCGCTGCGGACCTCCCCTCAATCGCGGAGCTGCATACCGCGGCCTTTCCCGGCACCTACGCAACTGCGCGTCAGCTTGTCGAGGACGACGAGCGTGTCACCCTGGTCCTAGCGAACGACAGTGGGCCCGGAATCCTGGGCTATGCGTCGGCGGAGGTGCAGGCGGACGGTGCGGGCTACCTCGACTTCATCGCGATCACCCGATCGGCCCGCGGAAACGGTCTGTCCAAGGTGCTTCTCGCTGCGATCGGGCGGATGATTCTCACCGCGTCAGACAAAGGCAGCCTGAGCCTGACGGTCAAGGAGGATAACGCGCCTGCGGTAGCCCTCTACGAGTCCTTCGGATTTATCCGCGACGCCGTGCTCGTCGGCTATCGCAGCAAGCCCTATCAGGGCTGACGATCAGTCCTCTCGGACCGTCTGGTGTGGCGGGGGCGACCGTCTGGTGTGGCGGGGGCGACCGTTTGGTGTGGCGGCGGCGACCGTCCGGTCGGGGGACCGGATGCGCAGAAGCCGGCGTCGTGGTCGCCGGTGTCATAACAGACCTCGGGGGCGGTCTCTCGGGTCCGCCGGTCACCACCCGGCTGGCGCCACGGTCGTGCGAGCCCGGGCGAGCAGTGGTGGCGCGATCACGGGTCGCTCTCGTGGGCCTGAGTGCGGCCGATCACACGAGTGGGTCCCTCTCGATCGGGCAGCTCATGCATCGCGGGCCGCCACGGCCGCGGCCCAATTCGTTGCCGCGGATGGTGATGACCTCCACGCCGTTGGCCCGGAGCATCGCATTCGTGGCCATGTTGCGCTCGTAGGCGATCACGACGTTGGGGGCGACCGCCAGGACGTTGTTGCCGTCGTCCCACTGCTCGCGCTCGGCGAGCATCGCATCCATCTCTGGTTGCAGGATCCGGGCCCGGTCGATCCGCAGCGCCTCGGACACGGCGGTCTGCAGGTCGAGCGCTGGCTCGACCTCGACGGTCGTCGGGTCGTCGTCGCCCTGGCGGAGGATGAACACGCGCCCGTCGCGAGGCAGGCCCGGGTAGACCGTGAAGGCGTCACGGTCCACCATCGTCAACACCGTGTCCAGGTGCATGAAGGCCCGCTTGATCGGCAGCTCCAGCACGATCACCTGAGTGATGCGACCGCTGTGGAGCAGCGGACGGGCGAGGTTCTCGATGCCGGTGGCCGTGGTCCGCTCGCTCATCCCGACCAGCAACGTGTCCGCACTGATCACCAGCACGTCACCGCCCTCGATCGTGGCCGGCTGGCGCGGTTCGTCGGCGTCGTCGCCGTACCAGATCTTGAAGTCCTCGTCGGCAAAGAGCGGGTGCCACCGGTAGATGGCCTGGTAGTTGAGCGTCTCCCGCTGGCGGGCCGGCTTGCCCATCGGGTTGATCGAGACACCCTCATGGATCCAGCAGGAGGTGTCCCGCGTGAACAGGTGGTTGGGCAGCGGCGGCAAGACGAAGTCGTCGGCCCGCATCGCGGAGGCCCACAGGGAGTGCGGCAGGTGGCCCGGCAGGTCCGACTTCAGGATCCCGCCGATGAGGAGTTCGGCCAACGTGGAGGAGTCGACCCCCATCAGCAGCCCACGCATCGGCGCCACGATACTCGCGCTGCGGGTGAAGGGGTTGACGATCCGGTCGACCACGAAGGTGCGGGCCTCCTGGATCTCGAGGGTCTCCTCGAGGAGGTCGTGCAGCAGGTGGACCTGCACCCCCCGGTCGACCAGCGCCTGGGCGAACTCGTCGTGCTCGCGCCGCGCGGCGTCGGGCCACATGATGTCGTCGAAGAGCAGTTCGTGCATGTTGGACGGGGTCAGCCGTTCCAGTTCGAGCCCCGGCCGGTGCACGATGACCTGACGGAGGGTTCCGACCTCGGACGTGATGCCGTACTGAGTCATGGGGACCTTGTCGTGTGCTGGAGCGGCCACGGGAGGTCCGAGTATTGCAGTTCGGCGTTTCCTTGAGGAGGATGCCGTATGCCGCTCACCGAGTTCGGGCGAAAAGCCCAGTCCGCGATCTATCAGTCGGGCGCCTTCGGCCACCGCCCGCGCGTCCCCACCGACGGCGCCCGCCTGGAGGAGGTCGCCCGCAAGCACATGTCGCGCCGTGGGTTTGCCTACCTGGCGGGATCCGCCGGGTCCGAGGCGAGCGCCCGGGCCAACCGCGAGGCCTTCGACCGGTGGCAGATCTCGCCGCGGATGCTCGTTGACGCCTCAGTGCGGGACACCTCCGTCGAGTTGTTCGGTCGGCGCCACGAGAGCCCGTTGTTCGTCGCCCCGATCGGGGTGCTGTCACTGGCCCACGCAGACGCCGACCTCGGCGTCGCCCGTGGCGCCAGGGAGCAGCACGTCACGCAGGTCATCAGCACGCAGGCCTCCACCCCGATGGAGGAGATCGCCCGCACGCTCGGCGACTCCGGTCACTGGTACCAACTCTACTGGAGCAGCAACGACGACCTCGTCGCGAGCCTGGTCCAGCGGGCGCAGGCGTGCGGGAGCGAGGCCATCGTCGTCACCCTCGACACGACCTACCTCGGCTGGCGGCCCCGCGACCTCGACCTCGGTCACCTCCCCTTCGCCCGCGGGGAAGGCCTGGCCCAGTACACCTCGGACCCGGTCTTCCAGAGGCTCGTTGCCGAACGGGTCGCGCGCGCCGTGCCCGAGCCGCGTCCGGGTGTGAAGAACAGGCCGACCGCGGCAGCGGTCGGCACCCTGCTGTCGATGAGTCGCAACCACCCGGGCGACACCCGGCGCAACCTGAGCGCCCCGGAGCCGCGCGCCGCGGTGGACACCTTCCTCGACGTCTTCTCCCGGCCGGACCTCACCTGGGCCGACCTGCCGCGGTTGCGCGAACTCACCTCGCTGCCGATCGTCGTCAAGGGGATCCTGCACCCGGACGACGCGCTCCGGGCCCTCGAGGCGGGAGTCGACGGGATCTATGTGTCCAACCACGGCGGCCGGCAGGTCGATCGGGCGGTCGCCGCGCTCGACGCCCTGCGCGGAGTGGTCGCGGCGGTCCGCGGCGCCGGATCGGGCGCACCGGTCCTGTTCGACAGCGGGGTGAGGTCCGGCGCGGACGTCTTCGTGGCCCTCGCCCTCGGCGCGACCGCGGTCGGGATCGGCCGACCCCAGGTGTACGGGCTCGCCCTCGCCGGCGCCGCCGGCGTCGCCGAGGTGCTGCGCAACATCCGGGCCGAGTTCGACCTGACCCTGGCCCTCACGGGCTGCACCCGCTTGGCGGACCTGGGTCCCGACCGCCTGACGAGGGTGCCGATCGCCTGACAGGGTCGCTTCAGCCCGGCCATCGCGGCACCAGGTGGCGAGAACCCTCTCGACGCGACGGCCTTCATGGCGCAGGATCGAGCCATGCCGGCCCTCGATCACCTGACCAAGGACGCCTTCCCCAAGTCCGCGAAGTACGACGCGAAGTGGCTCATCGACCTCGACATGGGGCCGCACCCGCTCTGGCTCCTCGAGGACCTCGCCACCGACCTGGACCTGCGCCCCGGCATGCGCGTCCTCGACCTCGGATCGGGGCTCGGGGCGACATCAGTGTTCCTGGCCAGGGAGTTCGGGGTCAGCGTCATCGCCGCCGACCTCTGGGTCGACCCGAGCGTGTCCGGGGAGGTCTTCCGCCGCGAGGGCCTCGAGGGCGAGATCCTGCCGATGAGCGTCGACGGGCACCGCCTCCCCTTCGGCCGGGGCACCTTCGATGCGATCGTCAGCATCGACTCGTGGGCCTTCTTCGGCACCGGCGACCACTACCCCGCCTACGTCGCGTCGTTCCTCAAGCCGGGCGGGCAACTCGGGGTGGCGACCCCGGCGCTGACCACAGAGGTGCGTGAGCTCGGCGAGATCCCGGACCACGTCGACAAGGTCTTCGGGGTCGAGACCGCCGCGTGGCACACCGCCGAGTGGCTGCGCACCCAGTGGACCTTCTCCCGGGCCTTCGCCGACGTCACCGCGCGGACCCAGCCCGACGGGTGCGCCAACTGGCTGCTCTGGGAGCGCGCCGTGCTCGAACTCAAGGGAGAGCACAGCTCGCCCGCCCAGCAGATGTTGGAGGCGGACGGCGGCGCGTTCCTCACCTTCGCCATCGTCACCGGGAGGGTCGCATGAGCATCTCCGAGAAGGACCTCGAATTCCTCCAGCGCGCGGTCGACCTCGCCAGGACCGCCCTGGAGCACGGCGACGAGCCCTACGGCTCGGTCCTGGTCTCGGAAGCAGGACAGGTGCTCTTCGAGGACCACAACCACGTGGTCGAGCTCGACCCCACCGAGCACCCGGAGTTCGCCATCGCGCGCTGGGCGGGGCGTCACCTCACTCCCTCCGAGCGAGCCTCCGCCACGGTCTACACCTCGGGCGAGCACTGCCCGATGTGCTCGGCCGCTCACGGCTGGGCGGGCCTGGGCCGGATCGTGTACGCCGTCAGCTCGGCCCAACTGTCGCTGTGGCTCGCCGATTGGGGGGCGGCGCCGGCGCCGGTGACTCCCTATCCGATCTCGGCGATCGTGCCCGGGGTGGTGGTGGACGGACCGGCCCCGGAGCTGGAGGCTGCCGTTCGAGCGCTGCAGGAGCAGTTCCTCGGACGCTGAGGCCGGCGCTACTGTTGTCCGCTCGTGGCGAACAGTGGCCCCACCGCCCCGCACGCACCCTCGATCGGGAACATGCGCGAGCACCCTCACGTTGGTCGGAGTAGGCCGCACCGAGTGGGGCGCAGATAGCATCGGGGTGACTCGATCAGTCAGGAGCAATGCAATGTTTGAACGGTTCACCGACCGGGCCCGGCGGGTGGTTGTCCTCGCGCAGGAGGAAGCCCGTCTGCTCAACCACAACTACATCGGGACCGAGCACATCCTCCTTGGCCTGATCCACGAGGGTGAAGGCGTCGCCGCGAAGGCGCTCGAGAGCCTCGACATCTCCCTCGAGGGGGTCCGCGGCCAGGTCCAGGAGATCATCGGTCAGGGACAGCAGGCCCCGACGGGCCACATCCCCTTCACCCCTCGCGCCAAGAAGGTCCTCGAGTACTCCCTCCGCGAGGCCCTGCAACTCGGCCACAGCTACATCGGGACCGAGCACATCCTGCTCGGCCTGATCCGCGAGGGCGAGGGCGTCGCAGCGCAGGTCCTGGTGAAGATGGGTGCGGAGCTCAACACCGTGCGCAAGCAGGTCATCCAGCTCCTCTCCGGATACCAGGGCGGGCCTGGCGGCGAGAAGGCTGCCGCCGGTGTCGGCCCCGCTCAGGGCGAGGGCACCCCGGCCGGCTCGCTCGTGCTCGACCAGTTCGGTCGCAACCTGACCCAGGCGGCCCGAGAGGGCAAGCTCGACCCGGTCATCGGACGTGGTAAAGAGATCGAGCGCGTCATGCAGGTGCTGAGCAGACGCACGAAGAACAACCCTGTCCTCATCGGTGAGCCCGGCGTCGGCAAGACCGCTGTCGTCGAGGGCCTGGCCCAGGACATCGTGCGTGGCGAGGTTCCCGAGACGCTCAAGGACAAGCAGGTCTACACGTTGGACCTCGGCTCGCTCGTCGCCGGTAGCCGCTACCGCGGCGATTTCGAGGAGCGCCTCAAGAAGGTGCTCAAGGAGATCCGCACCCGCGGCGACATCATCTTGTTCATCGACGAGATCCACACCCTCGTCGGGGCCGGCGCCGCCGAGGGCGCCATCGACGCCGCCAGCATCCTCAAGCCGATGCTCGCGCGCGGTGAGTTGCAGACGATCGGCGCCACCACGCTGGACGAGTACCGCAAGCACATCGAGAAGGACTCCGCGCTCGAGCGGCGCTTCCAGCCGATTCAGGTGCAGGAGCCCACGCTGGCGCACACCATCGAGATCCTCAAGGGCCTGCGGGACCGCTACGAGGTGCACCACCGGGTCACGATCACCGACGGCGCGCTCGTCGCGGCGGCCACCATGGCCGACCGCTACATCAACGACCGGTTCCTCCCGGACAAGGCGATCGACCTGATCGATGAGGCCGGCGCCCGACTGCGGATCCGCAGGATGACCGCGCCACCAGACCTGCGGGAGTTCGACGAGAAGATCGCCCACCTGGTCCGTGAGAAGGAGTCGGCCATAGATGGCCAGGACTTCGAGCGGGCCGCCCGCGTGCGCGACGAGGAGAAGAAGCTTCGGCACGCCAAGTCCGAGCGCGAGGCGCAGTGGAAGACCGGCGACATGGATGTCGTGGCCGAGGTCGACGAGGAGTTGATCGCCGAGGTTCTCGCGGCCAGCACCGGCATCCCGGTGTTCAAGTTGACCGAGGAGGAGTCGAGCCGACTGCTCAACATGGAGGACGAACTGCACAAGCGGATCGTCGGCATGGACGATGCGGTCAAGGCCCTCTCCCAGGCGATCCGTCGCACCCGTGCCGGACTGAAGGACCCCCGCCGCCCCGGCGGGTCGTTCATCTTCGCCGGCCCCACCGGTGTCGGCAAGACCGAGCTGGCCAAGACGCTCGCCGAGTTCCTCTTCGGCAGCGAGGACGCCCTGATCCAGCTCGACATGTCCGAGTATTCCGAGAAGCACACGGTGAGCCGTCTCTTCGGCTCGCCCCCCGGCTACGTCGGCTACGAGGAGGGTGGCCAGTTGACCGAGAAGGTCCGCCGCAAGCCGTTCTCCGTCGTGCTGTTCGACGAGGTCGAGAAGGCCCACCCGGACATCTTCAACACGCTGCTTCAGGTGCTCGAGGATGGCCGACTGACTGACTCGCAGGGTCGGGTGGTCGACTTCAAGAACACCGTCATCATCATGACGACCAACCTCGGCACCCGAGACATCTCCAAGTCCAGCATGGGCTTCTCGGCCGGACCCGACACCCGGACGGACTACGACCGGATGAAGGCAAAGGTCATCGACGAGCTCAAGCAGCACTTCCGTCCCGAGTTCCTCAACCGCGTCGACGACACCATCGTGTTCCCCCACCTCAACCGTGAGGAGATCACCCAGATCGTCGACCTCGAGATCGCGAAGCTCGACAAGCGGCTCAAGGACAAGGACATGGGCCTGGAGCTCACGCCCTCCGCGAAGGCGCTCATGGCGAAGAAGGGCTACGACCCCGTGCTCGGTGCCCGCCCGCTGCGGCGCACCATCCAGCGCGAGATCGAAGACGTCCTGTCCGAGAAGATCCTCTACGCCGAGTTCACGACCGGCCAGTACGTCCTGGTGGACACCGAGGGGGAGGAGAAGGAGGAGCACTTCACCTTCAGCCCCGGGGTCCGTCCGGACCACACGCCGGCGGATGACCTCGAGGAGGTCGCCGGAGGCGCCGCACTCGACGACGCCTTGGCGAACAGCTTCGCCGAGCCGCCGCTGGCCACCCAGACCCCGGACTCCCAGCCCGGGACGCAGGCCAGCAACTGACCCAAAGGCATCACCGGCACTCAGGCCGGCGCCACCCGACTGAGGGGCCAGGGACACCGTCCCTGGCCCATCAGTCGTTCTTGCGTGGCGCCAGACATGACACTGCACGACGGCACGAGCGGCCTCTCGTCTACGGTGGTCCGGTGCAGTTTCCCAGTCGACCCAGCAGGGCCAGCAGCGCGCGCGCGGGCGCCACGCGGACGTCGGTCGCACTGTCAGCACTGACCGCAGCGTTGTCCGCGGCACTGGTCCTCACGGTCAGTGCGGCGTGCACCGGGGACGCGGCAAAGACCCCACCCGGAGCCCCGGCAGGGAGCACGGGCAGCACGCCACCTGCGACCGCCGGCTCACCCACCACCGGGACAACCACGCCGGGCTTTCCCGGAGCGCCGGGCCCACTGGCGGCG
>JBDTAU010000088.1:0-8023 GCA_039924465.1 Dermatophilaceae bacterium | reverse complement strand
TGCAGACCCCTTAAATATCGTCTGGCATCACCTCGTCAGTGGCGGACAGCCTTGCGAGACGCGCGAGACGATGTCGGCGCGACAGCATGATGACGATGGATAGAACTCGGCGATCGCGGAGATAATCGGCATCGGTAACAAACCCAGTGCAGTGCTCAGACCCGTCCTTCGAGGGTGGCAAGTAGCCGCCACCAACCGATCCAAGCATTCATCAGTCACTAAGGATGTTGCTCCCCATCCTCCGGACTGTCAAGAGTTCCAACGTAATTCGCTTGATTTGTTCCTGGCCTGTTAATCGATCAGCGATATTCGCAACAGATGAAGCCGTGCAACCGATCTGTTCGCTGTGCTCGATGCTAGCCGGGCGCACATTGGCCCGGCGACTGTGAGCTACTGGGCCGTGGACGCGCCGAGTTTCTCATTGAGGACGATCCAGAAGTGCTCGCGCAGGACGTGCCGAGTGTGCTCGTCGATCTCGTAGATGCCGATCCGGCTCGACAGGTCGAGCAGGAGAGTGCGGTCCAGGTCCTGCGGGATGTAGGGGCGGTCGGAGCGGACCTGACGCAGGTCCGCATCGGTGACCGTCTCCCGCCACGTGTCCACCACCCCATGGGCCACTTCATCGATGGCCCGGTCCAACTCGGGTGAGAGCTCGTACTGGTTGACGGGCGGACTCCCGGTGCTGCTCGAGTAGACCATCGTCGAGGTGGGCCGGGGGGTCTTACCGACGGGGAGGCGGCGTCCGGCGAGCAGCGCGGGGCTCGGGCCGGCGAGGGCGACTCGCTTGGCCGCCTCTTCCTCGCCCGGTGCCGCACCCATCGCCTCGGGCGGTGCCGTGGTGGCCGCCGAGATGGGGACCGCGGGCTTCCGACGCGGTTTGACGGTTTTGTCGATGATGAGCGGGTCGATGACGACGATCCCGTCCGCTGCCCGCTGGAGGTTGCGGGAGACGGCGTGAGCCACACCGTGCTGGTTCGGTGCGGCAAGGAGGATCACCTGGGACCCGTGGCCCTGGGCCTCCTCGACCGCCTCGGTCAGATCGTCGTCGCCCGAGACCAGATACATGACGTCCGCGATGTGATTGCGGCCATGGGTGGCCAGGTCGAGCCCGATGCGCAGGTCGACGCCCTTCTGCTCGCCACCGGGCGACATCCGACCGAGCCGCAACTTGAGTCGGGGAAGCATCCCGATCGTCTCCTGCAGCGTATCGGGAGCGCCGCCATGGCCGTATGCCGAGTCATACCAGTGCACCCGGAGCAGGGGAAGCCCACTATCCACCTCGGCCTGTTCGATCAGGGCCTCGATCAGCGCCGGGTAGGCGATCGCGACGCCGCCGCGCAGGGAGGTCCCGGTTACGCGGGTCGCCGCCGACGCCAGCAGGTATCCGGCATCGACATAGACGGCACAGTAGGAACGCATGCCGCCACTTTGCCACGCCTGCCCGCCCCCCGCTGGCTCGCAGCCACGGCACCGATCGGGCGACAGACCGACCCAGCCGTATGCCGCTGGGCCGGGTCAGCCCTGCACGCCGCCTTCGTTGGCGCCCCGGATGAAGTAGCGCTTCAGTGCGAAGAAGAGGATGGCGACCGGGATCGTCGGGGGAGGGCGGTCCCTCTTGAGCGGATGCTGCGTGCCGGCCGCGAGTTGCGTGCTGGGCACGCTCACGTCCAGTTCCCGTGCTCCACGAAGTCGACGAAGCGTTGCGCAGGCGGCGCGAGTACGCGGTCGCCATCCCCGCCTCGGCGAAGAGGGCATCGACGAGCGACCGGAAGCCGGACCCGACGGGTCCGGTGGACCGGCCCGACGTGATGGCGACTTCGGCGTCGCCGGACAGCGGGTCGCGGACCATCTCGTGACCCGGCTCCTGACGCAGCTGGACGCGCACCCCCGGCGCCCCTGCATGGAAGGCGCAACAGCTGTGGCACGAGGGAGGTCGTCATGGAGTCGAGGAAGGCGAGGCGCAGGACACCGGAGTCCGGGTCTCGACGGTCGCCGCCTGTTCGTCGTCGCGGCAGGCATCGCGCTGCCTTGCGGCGCACCCGTCGCTTGGTGCCGCAGGCGGTGTGACCCAGCAGCGCACCCCCGCCCGGGGTGGGCGGGTGCGGGGCGGGGCCGCTAGAGATGCCAGGTGACGCCGGTGGCGGTGCTGGTGGCGGTCAGGTCATGAGCGTGGACGTGATCGTGGTGTCGCCCGCAGAGCAGAGCGGTGTCTTCGAGGCTGGTTTTGCCGCCCCGAGAGAACCAGGTCACGTGGTGTGCGTCGCACCATTGGGGCGGGATGCTGCATCCCGGGAAGCTGCAGCCGTGGTCGCGTTGCGTCAGGGCCCGGCGTATTGCCGGGGTCACGAGCCGTTGGAGGCGTCCGACGTCCAGGACTTCGCTGGGCCCGCCCAAGACCAGCGGGATCAGGCCGGCGTCGCAGGCCATCCTCCGCACCGTCCCGGCCGAGAGCACATCCCCGGTCAGGGTGGTCCCTGCGCCGCGGAGCATCCCCAGGAGAGCCTCGAGGCTGATGGTGACGACGACCTTGGCCTTCTCGGTGCTCGGGACCCCCTCGGCGGCGGCGACTCCGCGCCCGATCATCGCGATCAACGCGTCTGCGCGGCGGGTCGCGGGCCGGCGAGGGTCTTCACTGATCACGGTGCCGTCGGGGTCGGTGAGCGGGCGCGGTTCAGACAGGGCGTCGATGGCGGCCTTGACGATTGCGGCGCCTTCCGGGTCCAACGTGGCGCGCATCCCGAGCATCCCGGTCCCGTCCGGTGCGGTGAACCACAGGCCCCGCGAGGCGCGGCGTCGGGCGGCCAACTCGTCCGGGTCAGCATCAGGTGGTGGGGTCAGGTGTTCGGTCTCTTCCCGGATGAGGCGGGCCAACTGGTCCGGGCGCAGGGTTCGGGCCGCATCGATCAACGCCTCGAGTGTTCTGTCGAGCTCATCGGGGTCAGCGACCTTGGCGGTGCGTTCGTGGAAGTCGACGATCGCGGCCGCCTTGGCCACGGTGATGTGCATCATCGAGACCCGGTCCCGGAGGGTGGCCCATCGATCCTGGTTGAACGCGCGCCCCACAGTGACGAAACCCTTGGCTGCCCCTGCGCTCAAGCCGGGGTCGATGGCCCGGAGCCAGTCGACACAGGACAGGCCACCGGGGGGCTGGACCTGACGGTCCTCCAACTCGGCGACCACTGACACCAACGCGACATCGTGCGCGCTGCGGAGCATTCCCAACTGGTGCGCGGTCTCCCTCAGGTTGGATTCGCCGTGCCGGACCAGGGACAGGCCCATCAACGCGTCGCCGAACACCTCCGGATCCAACCCCTCGGACATCCTCATCGTGCCGTCCTCGCCCTCGGCGGCAACAGCCTCGACTTGGGGGCTGGCCTCGCTCTCAGTGGCCTCGCCCTGAGCGCTGGACTGAGTGGTGTCGGCGGCCGCGTCGGGGGGGTCAGTGGAGGTCGCGTCCTTGGGCTCGTGCTCGCCGGCACCCTTGACAGACGCCGCCTCTGCCGCCGCTGCCTCAGTTTCGGCTTCTGCCTCGGCGCGAGCAGCGAGCACCTCGTCGAGGAACCGGCTCGACCGCGGGTGGATCTTCAGCGCCTGCTCCAACGGAAGCGCAGCCCACGGCCCGCGGGGCCCGAGCGGAGGCGCTGCCACGCTCGACCGGCGCCGATACCCCTGCCTTCCACCACCACCACCACCAGACCGGGTCTTGGCCCCGCGGCCCCGCGTGGCTCCCGGTCCGGCACCGTCAGCGCAGGTCTGCTCCCCACCGGTCGCGGCGGCGGCCAAGGCCGCCAGGAACTCCGGGGTGGCGGCACCCTCCAACGACGCGTGCTGGCTCTCCATCGTGTAGAGCCTGCCCCGCAAGTCGCGTAGGACCTTCGCCTTGTCTGCCATGTATCGATCATATGTTCGACCACCGACAGCGGCCCCGACAGTGCACCGACAGGGCCCCGACGGTGCGCCGACCCTGCGCCGAGCGTGCCCGGACACAGTGCCTCGTCAGTGCCCCCTCAGAGCCCAGACAGTGCCCCGTCAGTGCCCCGACGTGGACGGGCAGCATTCCGACGGTGCTCCCAAACGGGCCAACTCTGGGCGTTCACCCGCAACCTCGATCCCGTATGCCGCTCACCGGGCCTTGGCTTCAACCGCTGGCTCGGCGCTGGCTCGGCCCCGGATTGAATGCCGGTTGGCCGCGAGGGCAAGCCCCGGGCTGACCGCCGGAATGGGTCCCGGGCTGGCCGCGCGCCTCTGGGGGAGTGGAGCAGGTGGGGCCGAGCGCGCACCTCCCCCGTCTGGAGGAAAAGGGGAGGCGCGCAGTCGGTGGAGGCGGGTAGCGTTTTATCACTGTGACGATGACGGAGCTGGGATCGGAAGAGGCGCGAGACGCCGGGCACGACGCCTCCGCTCAAAAGGCTGGACTCCCGGCGGGTCGGATCCCTGTGGACTGGCGGCGAGTCCGTCGCCCCCTCACGGTGGTGTGCTTCTCGATGTCCCTCGTGGGAGCGATCGCGGCCTCCCTGGGCTCGATGGTCGCCGGCCGCCTCGCCGCGGATGCCACCTCCCGGCTGATGTGGCTGCTGGCGTTCTGCGTCATCGGCGGCGCGGTCATCGACACGATCGCCAAGACGATCTGGGCGACCGTCGTCGATCGTGCCGAGGGCCAACTCCGTTCTGACCTGCTCGACGCCGCGATGGCCCAACCGCTCGCCGAGCTCTCCGAGCAGGCCGTCGGCGAGGTACTCGACCGCATCGATGACGACACCTGGGAGGTCGGCCAGCTGATGCGGTGGGGCGTGTGGCAGGCCGCGCGCACCTTCCTCGCGTCGGGCCCTCTGTGGGTCGTCGCGACGATCGCGTGGTGGCCGGCAGCCTTCCTGTTCCCGCTGACTGCGCTCGCGGCCTACGGAGTGGTCCGGCGCTTGCTGCCGCAGGTGTCCCAACGCAAGGTCATCGAGGAGGCGCTGTGGACCGACCACGCCGCGTCCACCGAGGAGGGCGTCGCGGCCCGCGATGACCTGCGCACCTCCCTCGGGCAGGCGCACATGCTGCGCCGCAATGCCGCCCTGGCCGCGCGGATCCACGAGGCGCTCGACGCTGTCCTGCGCGTCGAGGCTCGCATCACCCGACGCAGCGGCGGCCTGCTGCACGGGGCGCTCGCAGCCGTCGGCATCGCGGGCATCGCCCTCGTGCTGGCCGATGATCTGTCCACCGCGCGGCTGGTCACCCTCTTCCTGGTCACGACGATGTTCGTGGGCGGCGTCGACATGCTGGCGCGGCACCTGCCCGACCTGCAGGAGGGCTTCGGGGCCGTCCTTCGACTGCGCTCCATGCTCGCCTCCCCCGCGGAGCCGACCGGTGGGCTGCCCCTGCCCGACGGCCCGCTCGACGTGGAGTTCCGTGGCCTCGAGTTCAGCTATGGCTCCGACACCAGCACGTTTGTCCTGCGCGACATCGACCTGTTCGTGCCGGCCGGTCGCACCTGCGCCCTCGTCGGGCGTACGGGCTCCGGCAAGTCGACCTTGGCCTCGCTGCTGTCCCGCGCCGTGGAGCCACCCCGCGGGTCCGTGCTCCTCGGCGGCACCGACGTGCGCAGTCTCGATCTGCAGCAGTTGCGGGCCGCGGTCGGTGTCGTCACGCAGCGCACCGAGGTGCTCGCCGGCACCCTCACCGACAACATCACCCTCTTCGGGGCGGTTCCACGGGCGCGGGTCGAGGCCGCGGTGGCCGAGCTGGGGCTGACCGAATGGGTGGCCGGCCTGCCCGAGGGGCTCGACACGATCCTCGGGCCGGGCGGCACCAGTCTCTCGGCAGGCGAGGAGCAGCTCGTGGCGTTCGCCCGGCTCCTGGTCCGCGACGTGCGCGTAGTCGTGCTCGATGAGGCCACCGCCCGGATGGACCCGGTGACCGAGGCGCGCGTCGTCCGGGCTGCCGACCGGCTCATCTCGGGGCGCACCGGCATCCTCGTCGCGCACCGCCTCTCCACCACCGCGCGGGCCGAGCAAGTGGCCGTCCTAGAGTCGGGCCGCATCATCCAGGCGGGCGCGCGCGAGCGACTGGCCGCCCAGGACGGGCCGTTCCGTCGCCTTCTCGAGGCCTCGTCGCACGAGATGGTCGTGGAGGAGCATCACCACGAGGACAACGTCATCGGGTCAGTGCGTCGCAGCACCACCCCGCCGCCGCCTCCCGCTATCGCGCCGAGCCCGAGCCTGGCCCGGCAGGTGCTCCACGCAGTGACCATCCAGCCGCAGTGGGGGCTGCTCGGTGCTGGCCTCTTCCTCGTAGCCTCCGTGACCGGTGCCTACGGCGCCATCACCGGCTGGATCTGGGGGCACGTCGTCACCGCCCTGCAGGCCGGGCAGCGACCGACCCTGCTCGCGGTGGCGCTCGTGCTCTCCCTGGTCACCGGGCCGCTCGTCCTGTCCCAGGCGTTCCGGTCCTACCCGCACTGGTGGGTCGAGGTGCGCCTAAGGGTCCGGGCGGCGGTGCTGGCCGGGCAGACCGGGCAGCGCCGGCTCGTGCGCACCCCGCCCGGCGAGGTCGTGGCCCGGACCATGGACGCCGACCGCCTCGCCCGCTACACCGACCGCTGGGTCGACTTCGTCAACGGTCTCATCGTGGCTGCGCTGACGGCGCTCATCGCCGGCACCTGGCTCGCCGGAGCCATCCTGCTTGTCGTGATGGTCACCTCGGCCCTCGCCTCGACCCTGGGCCGACCGGTGGCTGGCCGCTCGGCGGCGGCCGCCTCGACGGCGCGGGCCACGTTCGGCCAGTCACTCGTCTCGGCGCTCGAGTCGATCCGCACCGTCAAGCTCGCCGCCGCGACACCGCAGGTGCACGCGCACCTGCGTCGGGTCGACGGTGGTCGGGTCAATGCGGCCGTGCGCGAGCATCGGGTGCAGGCTCTGCTCGACGGCGTGCCCACCGTCATGGTCCAGGGCGGTGTCGTGGCCGCCTGGGCCGGGCTGCTCCACGGCACCTGGGGTCTGGCCATCGCGCTGCTCGTCGCGAACGCCGTCAGCGGCTTCGACTGGTTTGGCCGCGTCGCCGGCTCGGTCGTCACCGAGGCCCCGGGGGTGCGGGCCTGGTTGAACGCCACGAGCGACCTCGCCGGTGGCGGCGATCTCATGGACCTGCCTGCCGGCATGGATCTCGTGCGCGGCACCGCGGCCGAGCCTCAGCCGGGAGCCCGTGACCGCCTGCGCACTCTGACACTGCGCGGCCTGACTGCGGTCCACGACGACGGCACCATCGGCGTGCAGGATGTCAATCTCACCATCGAGGCGGGCGAGCTGGTGCTACTCCTCGGCCAGGTCGGCTCGGGCAAGTCGAGTCTGCTTTCCTCGCTCGCCGGGTTGACCTCGCACACCGGTGAGGTGGTGTGGAACGGCGAAGCGTTGCGTGACCCCGAGGTCGAGTTGCGCCCCGGTCGGGTCGCGCACATCGCCCAGGTCCCGCGGGTCCTCTCGGGGACCTTCACCGGCAACGTCGCCCTCGACCATCGCGACCGGCGGGTCGTGCCCTCTCTCGCGACGGCGCGAATGGAACGGGACGTTGAGGAGGCCGGCGGCCCGGATGCCCTGGTGGGCCATCGAGGTGTCCGTCTCTCCGGCGGTCAGGTGCAAAGGCTGGCCCTGGCTCGGGCGCTCGCGTGCGAGGCTGATCTGCTGCTGGCCGACGACGTGTCCTCGGCACTCGACGCCGCGACGGAGATCGAACTCTGGGCTGCGCTGCGGGCTGACGGGGCCACCGTCATCGGCGCGACGAGCAAGGTGGCGGCGCTCGAGCAGGCCGACCGAGTCGTCGTCCTCGACGGGGGCCGAGTCATCGAGGCCGCTCCGTGGCGCGAGCTCTCACCAAGGTGGGCCCACCTCGCCGGGTGAATCAGGGGGTGATGCCGGGGTGAGCCGGGTGAGTCAGGGTGCCTCGACCCACCGCACACTACGCTCGCGCCCATGATGCTTGCGCCGGCCTCACTCGTCGTGGTGACCCTCGTGCATCTCGTGACGCAGGTGGCGCAGCCGGGGGG
>JBDTAU010000087.1:0-6415 GCA_039924465.1 Dermatophilaceae bacterium | reverse complement strand
TCCAAGACGGGTGGCCACCTCGGCCCCAACCTCGGTGTCGTCGAGGTGACCATCGCGCTGCATCGCGTGTTCACCTCACAAACTGCTCACCGGACGCCATGACTTCAGCCAGCTGAAGAAGCGCGGTGGCCTCTCTGGCTATCCGAGCCGGGCCGAGTCCGAGCAGGTGTCGTCGAGAACTCCTGCCTCCACCGCGTTGTCCTGGGCCGATGGCATCGCCGAGGGGCGCCGCCTGCGGGGCGAGGCTGGGCGGCACACGGTCCGGTGATCGGCGACGGTGCGTTGACCGGCGGGATGGCCTGGGAGGCGATCAACAACATCGCGGTCGACACTGCCGACCAGTTCCACAGCGTCGGCAAGATCAACCCGGAGACGGGTCTGCCGTTCGAGGTGGCCGGACGGAGCTGGACCGATGAGCTCAGCGAGGAGATGGTGCAGGTCGGGCGGGACCGACCCGACGTCGTTGCCATCACCGCAGCCATGCTCATCCCGGTCGGGCTCGACCGCTTCGCCGCGACCTTCCCGGACCGGGTCTTCGACGTCGGCATCGCCGCACAACATGCGGTGACGATGGCCTCCGGGCTGGCTTTTGCCGGGCGGCACCCGGTCGTCACCGACCTCGAAGCGCGGCTGCGCTGACAGCGGTCACCCTGGGCGACTCTGGGCGACCCTGGGCGCCGCTGGCCCGCCTGGGGCTGGTCGCGCCCGACTCGTGGCCGATTTGGCCGACTCGTGAGGTCAGCGGGGGGTGTCGCTGGGCCACATGGTGGTGCCCGAATTGTGTCCCGTCACCCCACGCCCCCCGGTGTCAACGGCGCCTAGGTTCGCTGGAAATGGTTGGGCGTCAACGAATATCGTTGCTGGACAAGGCACGAGCGCCGGCCAGAGGGTGGAGGGCATCCCGTGTCAAAGTTGCGGAGTCTCGCGCTGGCGAGCGTCATGATCAGTCTGAGCTTGTCGGCGTGCGGCGACCCAGGGCAGCCCAGCGCCCCGCCGGCGGCTCCCGACTCCACCGGATCTGCTGCCCCAGCTGCTTCGGCGCCCTACAAGGTCGGACTCGTCTACTCCAAGTCCGGTCCGCTCGCCACCTACGGTGAGCAGTACCGACAGGCCTTCACCGTCGGACTCGACTACGCCACCAAGGGCACCGGTGCCGTCAATGGCCACCCCATCGAGCTCTCAGAGCAGGACGACGCCGGCGACCCGGCCAAGGCAGTCGCCTCGGCGACTGACCTCATCGGCCAGGGCAACACCATCATCGCGGGCTCGACCTCCTCAGGCGTGGCCCTGCAGGTGGCTCCGATCGCCCAGGACAACAAGACCCTGTTCATCTCCGGACCGGCTGCCGCCGACGCGGTCACGGGCGCCAACAAGTACACGTTCCGGTCGGGTCGCCAGACCTACCAGGACGTGGCTGCCGCCGGCACGATGCTCGGCGACGTGACCGGCAAGAAGGTCACCGTCCTCGCGCAGGACAGTGCCTTCGGCAAGGCCAACATCGCCGGCGTCACCGCCGTTCTCGGCGGCAAGGGGGCCAAGGTCGAGGCCGTGGAGGTTCCTGCTGCCGCGACCGACTTCACCCCGTTCGCCACGAAGATCAAGGGCGAGAAGCCTGACCTGCTCTTCGTCGCCTGGGCGGGGACCAACGCCACCGCCATGTGGACCACGCTCGCCCAGCAGGGCGTCTTCGACTCCACCAAGGTCGTGACCGGCCTCGACATCAAGCCGACCCACGCCCTGTTCGGCGAGGCCGGGACGAAGATCAACTTCCTGTCACACTTCTTCGAAGGAGCCGCGGACAACGCGGAGTACCAGGCCCTGGACGCTGGTCTGAAGGCGCAGGGCTCGAGTGTCGACCTCTTCACCGATGACGGCTTCGTCGCCGGTCAGATGGTCGTTCACGCGCTGGAGCAGGGCGGGGGCGACGTCGACAAGATGGTCTCGGCCCTTGAGGGCTGGAAGTTCAACGGCCCCAAGGGCGCCATGGAGATCCGCGCCGAGGACCACGCGATGCTCCAGCCGATGTTCACCGTCTCCTTGAAGAAGGAGGGAACCAACTTCGTGCCGGTGCTCGGTGAGACGGTCGCTGCGGCAGACGTGACGCCGCCGGTCACCGCGTTCAAGTGATCTCGGCTGACTCCATCGACTGGCGGGTCGGGGGAGCGCAGATCCTCGAGCGGATCACGCTGTCCGTCGGGGCCGGTGAGCTGCTTGGCATCATCGGCCCCAACGGGGCGGGCAAGTCATCGCTGGTCAACATCCTCTCCGGCGTGACCCGCGCGACCGCGGGACGGATCACGTTGGAGGGCAAGGACGTCACCACGAAGAGCGCGACACGACGGGCCCGGATGGGGCTGGCCAGGTCGTTCCAGACCTCCGCGCTCTTTGACGGCCTAACTGCGGCCGAGAACGTCCGGCTCGCGATCCAGTCGTCCGGCAGCGCCCCGTTCTCCCCCTTCCGTGCCGCCACGTCCGGCAACACGGGCCAGATCGAGGAGCTGCTCGAGCGGGTCCGGATGCCAGGGCGAGGGACCTCTCTCGCCCGTGACCTGTCCCACGGGGACCGCCGCAAGCTCGAGTTGGCCATGTCGATGGCGTCCGGGCCGAAGGCGTTGCTCCTCGATGAGCCGATGGCCGGGGTCTCAGCCGAGGACGTCGACGGGCTGACGGACATCATCGGCGAGGTCCGGGACTCGGGGGTGGCTGTGGCCATGGTCGAGCACCACATGCACGTCGTGCTCGGCCTGGCTGATCGGGTTGCCGTGCTGCACCACGGTCAACTGCTCGCCATCGGCACCCCCACCGACGTCACGGCTGACGAACGGGTTCAGCAGGCATATCTGGGAGAAGCATTGTGAACAACGTGGAGCCAGGCTCGGGCGAGGAGGCCCTGAGCGCGGCCCAGGTGCCACCGATCCTTCGCGTCGCGGACCTGCACGTCCGCTTCGGCGGGTCGCACATCCTTCAGGGCGTCTCCTTCGAGGTGCCCGCGACAGGGGTCACCGCGTTGCTCGGCCGCAACGGCGTCGGCAAGACGACGACCCTCAAGGCCATCCTCGGTCTGGCGCCGCGCACCGGCCGGATCACCATGGACGGGAACGAGATCCAGGGCCAGAGCACGACTCGGATCGTGCGGGACGGGATCGGCTACGTCCCGGAGGACCGCGAGGTCTTCGGAGGCCTGACCGTCGATGAGAACCTGCGTCTCGTGGACCCGGAACGGGGCGCCGACGCCCCGATCGTCGAGCAACTCTTCCCCGACCTGGTCGCCAGACGGACCCAGCGAGCCGGGACTCTCTCCGGTGGCCAGCAACAGATGGTCTCGCTCGCCCGAGTGCTGCTCCGGGAGAACCGCTTGCTCCTGATCGACGAGCCGACGAAGGGACTGGCGCCGAAACTGGTCACCGAAGTGGCCGAAGTGCTCGCCCAGGTGGCGGCCACGACCCCGATCCTGCTCGTCGAGCAGAACCTCCCACTGGTGCGTCGCATCGCCGACACCGTCGTGGTCCTCGATGCCGGAAAGGTGGTGCACCGCGGGTCCGCCGCTGCGTTGGTCGCCGACCCGGAGTTGACCCGGTCGTTGTTGGGCGTCGCCATGCGTCGGGAGGGAGCGGCATGAGCGATCTCGTCCTGCTGCTCGTCACCGGCCTGGGCCTCGGCGCGCTCTACTTCCTCGCGGCCAGCGGGCTCAGCCTCATCTACGGTCTGATGGGGGTTCTCAACTTCGCTCACGGGGCGTTCATGATGGCTGGCTCCTACGCCGGGTGGCTGACGATGTCGGCGCTACCTGCCACCTGGTCGGTCTCCTTCCGACTCGGGCTCGCCGTCCTCGTCGCGCTGGCCGTCGGCGCCGCCATCGGCGCTGTCGTCGAGGTCGTGCTGATCCGTCCGCTCTACCGGCACCACATCCAGCAAGTGCTCGTCACTGTCGGCCTCGCCCTGGCGAGCGTCGCTGCGGTGCAAGGCATCTGGGGCTCTGACCCGAAGCCGATCGACAAGCCGACCTGGATGACCCAGACCACGGAGTTTGCCGGGGCGCGCCTGCCCAACGATCGCTTCGTCTTCATCCTCGCCGCCGTCCTGGTCTTCGTCGGCCTGCTGGCACTGTTGCACTACACGCGACTGGGCCTGATCATCCGGGCCGGGGTGGAGAACCGGACGATGGTGGAGGCGCTCGGGATCAATGTGCACGCCACCTTCACGATCGTCTTCGCGATGGGTGGCGCAGCGGCGGCGCTGGCCGGCATCCTCTACTCGCAGTACGCCGGTGCCGTCTCGCCGGCCCAGGGCGGATCGCTGCTCATCTACGCCTTCATCGTCGTGGTGATCGGTGGGATGGGCTCCTTGCTGGGAACGGCCGTCGCCGCGGTGGCTGTCGGGTTGGTCCAGCAACTGGCCAACTACTACGCGGCCAGCGGTGTCGGGGACTTGTCCGTCGTGCTCTTGCTCGCTCTCGTCCTGCTTCTGCGTCCGGCCTCAATCAAGGGAGCGCTGGCATGAAGACCTCCTCGTGGCTGCGTCGCCTGACGCCCCTCGCGGTGCTCGCAATCCTCGCCTTCCTCCCGTACGTGTCGAGCGAGTTGCCGGGGCTGTTGCCCGGACGAATCAACGGACCCGGCTCTCTGCAACTGCTGGCCACCTGTCTCGTCATGGGCGGCATCGCGCTGAGTTACGACGTCATCTTTGGTCGCACCGGACTGCTGAGCTTCGGCCACGCGCTCTTCGTCGCCGCCGGCAGTTACCTGTTGACCATCTCGCTGTCGACCGGGTCCATGTCCCTGCCCGTCGCCATCCTCGTCTCGCTCGGTGTGACCACCGTGCTGGCCCTCGTCGTGGGCGGGATCGCCTTGCGGGTCGGCGGGATCGCTTTCGCCATGGTGACGCTCGCCTTTGCCCAGGCCGCCTCGATCATCGTGATGCGCAACCCGGGGGACCTGACCGGAGGTGAGGAGGGCAAGACCCTCAACCGGGACGCGGTGCCGAGCCTCCTCGTCGGGGTCCAGAACGCCTCCTATCGCTACTGGCTGGCGTTGGCCTTCGTCACGGTGGCCTGGATCAGCGTCGCCCTCCTCGTGCGGTCACGGGCGGGACACGCCATGGCCGCGGTGCGGGAGAACGAAGCCCGCGCCGCTGTGCTCGGCTTCGATGTCTATCGGGTCAAGCTGCTGGCCATCGTCGCCGGCGCGTTCCTCGGAGGACTGGGCGGCATCACCCACGCCCTCGTCCTCGGTGGTTCCAACCCCCACCTGACCACGACCGAGTTCACCCTCGCGCTGCTGGTCATGGTGGTCCTCGGTGGAGCAGGCAGCACCTGGGGTGCCGTCCTCGGCGGCTTCCTCTACCACTACGCAGATTCGCGACTCGTCGAGGTCAGCGGGGCCACGATGCTCGAGTCGCTGCCGGAGGTCGTCGGCAAGGTGCTGTCCCAGCCGTTGTTCATCCTCGGCACGATCTTTGTCGTCATCGTCTACTTCGCGCCGTCTGGTCTTGCCGGACTCGGCGGTCGCCTGATCAGAAGGAAGCGCCCCACGTGACCGAGTCAGCGTTCGTCATCGAACTGCCCGAGGGGAGCCTCGCGATCCACGACCTCACCGTGGGCGTGGCCGCGGACGACGCGCCCGTGGTCCTGGCAGCCCACGGGATCACCGCCAACGGGTTGTCCTGGCGTCGGGTCGCTGATGAGGTCGATCGGCGCCATGGGCCCGGTGCTGTCCGTTTTCTGGCCCCTGACCTGCGGGGACGGGGCGGGAGCCGGAGCGCGCCCGGGCCCTACGGGGTGGCCACCCACGTCGCAGACCTCGCTTCGATCGCTGCAGTCTTCGGCTCTGAACCCGTCCTCGTCGGCCATTCCATGGGGGCCTTCGCAGCTGCCCTCGCCGGAGCCACCCATCCCCAGCGTTTCTCCGGGATCGTGCTCGTCGATGGCGGGTTGGCCTTCCCCAGTGACCCTGATCTCGACATCGATGCGGCGCTGTCCGCCGTGATCGGACCAGCGATGGACCGGCTGTCGATGCGCTTCCCGGATGAGCAGGCCTATGTTGACTTCTGGGCGGAGCACCCCGCTCTGGGACCCGCCCTCGACAGCGAGGCGGGGGAGGCGATCCGGCGATACCTGCTCCATGATCTCGTCCCGGCACCTGATGCCCCGACGCACCTGATGAGCTCTTGTGTGCTCGCCGCGGTCCGCGCCGACGGCGCCGACGTCCTGACTGATGCGGCCACCCATGCGGCGGTGGGCCACTGCGTCGAGCTCGGTGTCCCGGTGGAGCTCGTCTGGGCCAGTCGTGGCCTGCTCGACGAGCCACAGAGCCTCTACGACGAGCAGCGTCTGGCCGCGCTGCACCTCCCGTTCGAGGTGGGGACGACTCGAGTCGACGCGAACCACTACACAGTGATCCTGCAGAGCCCGGGGGTC
>JBDTAU010000086.1:0-5540 GCA_039924465.1 Dermatophilaceae bacterium | reverse complement strand
TCGGGCTGGTCTACTGCGACTTCAAGCCGGACAACATCATCCAGGTCGGCGACGAGGTCAAGCTGATCGACCTCGGTGGCGTGCGCCGGGTCGACGACGACGACTCGGCCATCTTCGGCACCGTCGGCTACCAGGCCCCGGAAGTCGCCGAGCTCGGCACGTCGGTCGCCTCCGACCTCTACACGATCGGGCGCACCCTCGTCGTGCTGACGATGGAGTTCCGCGGCTACCAGAGCACCTACCTCAACATCCTCCCGCCGCAGGACTCGAGCCCGGTCTTCCAGAAGTACGACAGCTTCTATCGCCTCGTGGCCAAGGCCTGCGCGCCCAACCGGGACGACCGCTTCGTCTCCGCCGACGAGCTGCGCTCCCAGATGATCGGCGTGCTGCGCGAGGTCGTCGCCATCGACCGCGACGCCGGGGCTGCGACCACGAGCGTCTCCTCGCTGCTGTTCGACTCACCCACCCCCCGCAGCGATGCGGACGACTGGCGCAACCTGCCGGCCCTGCGCCGCGACCCGCACGACCCCGCCTCAGGGTGGCTGCAGACCGTGACCGGCACCCCCCGCGAGCGGCTCGCCCTGCTGTCCAAGGCCCCCAGCGAGACGACCGAGGTCCTGCTCGAGCTGGCCCACACCGCCCTCGAAACCGGCAAGCGGGACATCGCCGACGCCAAGGCCCAGGCGTTGCTGACCAACGACCCCTGGGAGTGGCGTGCCGTCTGGGTGCAGGGACTGGCCGCTCTCGAGCGCGGCGACTTCACCGGCGCCCAGGCCTCCTTCAACGCCGTCTACGGTCAGGTGCCCGGCGAGCTGGCCCCCAAGCTCGCCCTCGCGCACGCCTGCGAGAAGGCGGGCGACGACGACGTCGCCGAGAACCTCTACGTCGCCTGCGCCCGCACCGACGCCACCTACGTGCCGATGGCCGCCTTCGGCCTGGCCCGGATCCGGGCCGGCCGCGGCAGCATCGACGGCGCCATCGCCGCCTACAAGCTGGTGCCGATCGAGTCCAGCGCCTACCGGACCGCGCGGGCCGCCCTCGCCGAGTTGCTGACCCGGTCCCACCGCAGCCTCGATGACCTCACCGAGGCGCTGGGCGCCCTCGACAACGCCGCCGTGAGCCCGGCCCGTCGAGCCGCGATCACCACCCAGATCTACCGCGAGGCCCTGGCCGCCGTGCGCAAGAGCGGACCGCAACCCACCACCCACCTCGGAGGCCATCGCGCCACCGAGCCCGGGCTGCGTGTCGGGCTCGAGAAGTCCCTGCGTGAGTTGGCCCGCAACACCCCCGCACTCCCCGAGCGAGTCGCGCTCGTCGACGAAGCCAACACCGTCCGCCCCTGGAGCATCTGGTGACTGAGCCAACCACCCCGCCGCCCGGACCCGTGGGCGACCCCACCCCGACGACACCCTTACCTGGACCCGGGGAGCTGGACGCCGTGGACCCGGCCCCGCCGGCACCCTTTCCCTATGCCGCTGAGCCAGCTGAGCGGCATACGGAACCTCTTGGTGCCCAAGAGGATTTGAAAGAGCGGTGCCCCACGTGCGGGACGCCCCACGACGTGGGGGCAGGGTTCTGCGAGGCGTGCGGTGCCGATTTGCCGGGGAGCATCAGCGACCCCGACGCCACCAAGGAGGAGGGCACCCTCATGGCGGCGGCCACCCCGCAGACCGCGCCGGCCGGGGACGAGTCACCCCTCGACGTCGGCTGGACCGGCGTCATCGCCAGCGAGGTCGCGCAGGCCCCTGACCTGACCTGCACCGCGTGCGGCGAGGGGACGATCGTCGATGGCTACTGCGACCAGTGCGGGACACCCCCGCCGGACCCGCGCAACCACTTCACCCAGGCCCCGGCCAGCTGGGTCGGCGGGGTGTGCGACATCGGCAAGCGCCACGCGCGCAACGAGGATGCGATGGCGCTGAGCGCCACCGAGCCGGCCGGGTCACGGGCCGCCCTCATCGTGTGTGACGGCGTGTCGATGGCCACCGACTCGCACATCGCCTCGCTCGCGGCGTGCAAGGCGGCGCAGGCCGTCCTCGACCAACTGCTCCCGCGCGGCGTCGGCACCCCGGCCGCTGTGGCTGCCGCGGCCGGGCAGGCCCTGACGCGGGCTGTCCTCGAGGCCAACGAAGCCGTGACGCAGACGGTGGTCGGCGACGTCCCGAACCCACCGTCGTGCACGTTCGCCGCCGCCATCGTCGACGCCGGGGTCATCACGGCCGGCAACGTCGGGGACAGCCGCGTCTACTGGCTGCCCGACGCCGCGGACGAGGAGCCCCGTCACCTGGGTCGGGACGACTCCTACGCCGACGAGCAGATCCGCGCCGGGATGTCGCGGTCCGAGGCGGAGAACGGGCCCGACGCCCACGCGATCACCCGGTGGCTCGGCAGGGACGCGCCGGACGACATCACCCCGCACCTGGCGACCGTCACGGTCACCAGCCCGGGCTGGCTCATGGTGGCTTCCGACGGACTCTGGAACTACGAGTCCGAGGCCGCCGCCCTGCGCGAGTTGCTGCAGGCCTCGATCGTCCAGGTGGGCGACGAACCGGTCGCGATTGCCCAGGCGTTGGTCGATTTCGCCAACGCTCAAGGCGGGCGCGACAACATCACGGTTGCCCTCGCGCGACTCACTGGGCAAGGATCGAGCACATCGAATGGTGCGGCACCCACGGGCGCACCGGAGGAAGGGGACCCGCTCCATGGCTGACTTCACGGCAGAGGCATTCCAGAACGAGTTCTTGCCCGATGGGGGGACCGACGTCCACGCCATCGTGCGGGTGACGAGCACTGGGGCCGAGGCGAGCGCTGGAGCCAGCGCTGGGACCGGGGCGAGCTTGGGCGGCTCGGCCGCCGAGGTCATCCTCATCGACACCTCCGGCTCCATGGGACGCCGCGGGGTGGCAGCGGCCGGGGAGGCCGCCAAGGCCGCGCTCGCCGAGATGACCGATGGCACCCTCTTCGCCGTCGTCTCCGGCGACGGGACCGCGCAGATCGTCTACCCGACCGGGCGCCAGGGCCCGCTCGCCGCCATGTCGGCCAGCACCCGGGCCGAGGCCGTCCGGGCCGTCGACGGCCTGCGGGCCAGCGGCGGCACGGCGATGGGGACGTGGTTGCGTCTCGCGAAGCGGATCTTCGACACCGTGCCGCAGGTGACCAAGCGGCACGCCATCCTGCTCACCGACGGGGTGAACGAGGGTGAGACCGCGGCGTCCCTGCAGGCCGCGGTCCAGTCCTGCGTCGGGGTCTTCCAGTGCGACTGCCGTGGGGTCGGCGACCAGTGGCGCGTCGAGGAGGTGCGCAGCATCGCCTCCGCGCTGCTCGGCACGGTCGACCTCATCCCGGCACCAGAGGAGATGGCCGCCGAGTTCGCGGCGATGATGAAGCTGTCGATGGCCCGAGGGGTGGCCGCCGCCGAGTTGCGAGTCTGGGTGCCCCAGGGCTCCGAGCTGCTCTTCGTCCGGCAGGTCTCACCGACCCTCGAGGACCTGTCCGCACGGCGCATGCCGATCAACGCGCTGACCGGCGCCTACCCGACCGGGGCCTGGACCGATGAGACCCGGGACTACCACGTCGCGGTCCGTTTGGCGGCCCGCTCGGTGGGCCAGGAGCAGCTCGCGGCCCGGGTGCAACTCGCCGTCGGGGAGCAGGTCCTGGCCCAGTCGCTGGTCAAGGCCAAGTGGAGCGGTGACAACTCGCTGACCACCCAGATCGACCCGGCGGTGGCTGCCTATACCGGTCAGACCGAGCTGGCCCAGGTCATCCAGGACGGGCTGGCCGCCAAGGCTGCCGGCAACGATGACGTCGCGACCTCCAAGTTGGGGCGCGCGGTCCAGCTGGCCACCCAGACCGGCAACGCCGAGATGACCACCCGCCTGAAGAAGGTCGTCGAGATCGATGACGCCGACACCGGCACGGTCCGGCTCAAGCGCGGCGTGTCCAAGATCGACGAGATGTCCCTCGACACCGCCTCGACCAAGACCAGCCGGGTTCGCCGATGAGCGCCGTCTGCCCGGCCGGCCACACCTCCGAGTCGGAGGACTACTGCGACACGTGCGGCTCCCCGATCGACCCGGCCGCGGTGATCCCGACCGGCGGTTCAGCGGTCGCGACCGGCGCGGGCTCCGGCGCAGTCACTGCTGGGGGCGCCGCATCAGCGGGATCGTCGGCGGGTAGCCCGGCGAAGTCCGCCCTGGACCTCGATCCGGCTGCGCCACCCGCCACGACGGGCGGCTCTCCCGGGGCTCCCGCGCCGACGGCCCCGGCCGGAATCGCTTGTCCCAACTGCCAGTTCGAGAACGCTGACGGTGCGCTCTTCTGCGAGGCCTGCGGCTATGACTTCACCACGGGCGTCATGCCACGCGGCTCATCGACCCCGGCCGCGGGAGCGGGCGAGGCGGGAGAGTCGGCTGGCCCGGCTGGCCCGGCTGCGCCTGCTTTCGTCTGGGTGGCCGAGGTCTGGGTCGATCCGGACTGGTATGCCACGCAGGAGGCGGAGGACCCCTGTCCCTCGCCCGGGCTGCCGACGATCATCCCGCTCCGCGAGCGCAGCGTCCTCATGGGCCGGATCTCCTCGAGCCGGAACACCGACCCCGAGATCGACCTGTCGAGCGACCCCGGGGTCAGCCGTCGACACGCGCAGCTGACCACCGACGGCAAACGCTGGTTCGTCGAGGACCTCGACTCCTCCAACGGCACGTTCGTCGGGCCGGCGGCGGGCCCGTTGCCGGACAAGGCGATAGCCACCGGCCCCAAGACCGAGATGGACGCCGATGACCGGCTCTACGTCGGGGCCTGGACCCGCGTCGTCGTGCGCGAGGCGACCCCGGAGGAGATCGAGACCTACCGCTGACGCCCGCCCACTCGAGTGGCCCGCCCCAGTCGAGTGGCCCCGTCGTCCACAGGCCCGCCCCACTCGAGTGGCCCCGTCGTCCACAGGCCCACCCCACTCGAGTGGCCCCGTCGTCCACAGGCCAGTCGAGTGGCCCCGTCGTCCCCAGGCGCCCCAGTCGAGTGGCCCCGTCGTCCCCAGGTCCGTGTGCCGCTGAGCCCGCTCGAGGCGCCCGCTCCCAGACATCGGGCTGTGGTCGGGCACAGAGGCTGCCCTTCGGGGCACCAGATGTGGCGCCCCGAGCAGTTCCCGCCCCAAAACGCAGCCCCTCCCCCAAAACGCAGGAGCCACGCAGGCCACGACGCGCAACCAGGTCAGGGCCCACTCAGTCGAGTGGCCCCGTCCTCCCCAGGTCCGTATGCCGCTGAGCCGGCCTCGCCGAGCCTGCTCCCCAGACATCGGGCTGTCGTCGGGCGCAGAGGCTGCCCTTCGGGGCACCAGGCGCGGCGCCCCGAGCAGTTCCCGCCCCAAAACGCAGCCCCTCCCCCAAAGCGCAGGAGCGCGCACATCAGGACGTGCCACGAGATCACGACCCCACTCATTCGAGTGGCCCCGTCCTCCACAGGCTGTGGATGACGGGGCCACTCGATTTGGAGGGCGGTTGCGGATGACGGGGCCACTCGATTTGGAGGGCGGTTGCGGATGACGG